>JAGWVX010000150.1 GCA_018970685.1 Alphaproteobacteria bacterium
GAAATGGAAAACTTGGCGGCGGCTGATTCCGTCGCGTATCAGGGCATCGGGATCGGGGCCCAAAACGTGCTCAAAGTTTACGTTGGGTTCGGAATCGCGAACAGCTTCCATAGGCCGGCCCCCGGATCGTTTGTTCGCATCGGTAGCAGCGGCGCCGGCGGGCAGCGTTGACGATCGTCAAATTTTTTTGAAACGGATACGGACGATCACGCGCAGCAATCGACGCCGGCGGCAAGTGCTTCCACGTTGGGGATCGTCACCTGACGGCCGGAAAAATGCGCGATGCCGTCGCTTTCGAGTCGGCCGATGATGCGCGAAAGGGTCTCGTGGCGGGCTCCGATCATCGACGCAAGATCGCGCCGGGAAACCGGCAGGTCGATCGATTGCGGGCCGTCCGTATGCTGACGGCCGTGCCGCCTGACCAGCGTCAGAAGAAGACAGATGAGCTTGTCGCGGTTGGACAGCGTCGCCTGCCGGAACATCGCGTCGTGCGCATGCTCGACTTCTCCCACCAGGCGTTTGAGAAAACGCCGGCCGAGAGCCGGATTGCCGGCCAGCAACGCCGTGATGGTCGGCCGGTCGATGTGGCAGACGACGGCCGGCCCCAGCGCTTCGGCGCTGGTCTTGTGCTCGCGGCCGGTGAGGAAGGAACGGTATCCGATCGTATCGCCCGGATAAGCGAGCGCCAGCAACACCGAATTGCCGTCGCCGTCGAATCTGCGGATGCCTACGGTGCCGCCCGAGACGCAGTAGACGCCTTTGTTGAACTCGCCTTGTGCGAAGACGACGGTGCCCGAGTCGTATTCGCGCCGCCGCCGCCCACGCTCGAGCAAGATGTTCGCGGCTTCGTCAAGCTCGCACCAATCGCTGCGCCGGCCGACATGACAGACAACGCAGCTATGGCTTTCGGACCTCGTGCAAACGCCCACCATGATCCATGTCGCGCCTCTCGCGTCCGACGTGGCGTTGCAATCCGGCTGCGTCATCCTCTCCGTGCAGAATGATGATGCACCCTTGGAAGAACGCTTTTAACGTAACGCGAGCAACCAGCCGACCCCGCGCCAAAAGTAGCAACCTCATGCCGGCTGAACAATAGTGCGGCGCGGTTGCAAGTTGTTGTTGCAGTGCACGCGGTGGCGCTTTTCCGTGCTGCGTCGTGTCGCAGGGCATAATCCCGATTGAAATTGTCGGCCGTTAACGATGAGCGGCGCAAGAAGCCCGGGCGGCGCCAGACGCGCAGAAACGCGCTTTCTATTCTCGCTACTCTCGGCCGCTTTTCCCGGTTGCACGCCGTCGGCGTACCGTGCTCCCGGTCGCTCGGGCGTTTTGATGCAGGCTTATGGTGGGCCCGGCAGGATTCGAACCTGCGACCAGACCGTTATGAGCGGTCAGCTCTAACCAACTGAGCTACAGGCCCCCAATTCGGGAGGCGCTGCATATCAGGAATCGGGGGCCGCAATCCACTGCCCAAGTTTTGCCCTCCGGTTCGTACTAGGATATGGCGCAGGATTCAGGGCAAGGGAGCACATCATGGCCTCACATCTTCGCCGCCTCGCGCTCGTCGCGGCCTTCGCCGCCGCCGCGAGCCCGGCCTTCGCCGAGCAGCCGGCGCCGCGCAGCATGACCATGTCGGGGCAGGGCATCGTCCGCGCCGCGCCCGACGAGGCGAATTTCTCCGCCGGCGTCGCCACCCAGGGCGCCACCGCGGCCGAAGCGCTCGCCGCCAATTCGCGGGCCATGAATGCGGTGTTCGCCACGCTGAAAAAGCTCGGCATTCCCGACAAGGACATCCAGACCTCCAACTTCTCGCTGTCGCCGCGCTATCAGATCTGCCGGCCCGACGTGAATTGTCCGCAGCGCATTATCGGCTACGAGGTCTCGAACGATGTCGACGTCACCGTCGAGAGCCTCGCCAAGACCGGCGCCGTGCTCGACGCGCTGGTCTCCTCGGGCTCGAACCAGATCGGCGGCATCGGTTTCTCCATCCACGACACCAAGCCGCTGCTCGCCCAGGCGCGCGCCGAAGCGGTGCAGGACGCCGTCGACCGCGCGAAAACCTATGCCAAAGCGGCGGGCGTGACGCTCGGTCCGATCCTGTCGATCCAGGAAGGTCAGAGCGAAGGGCCGCGGCCGATGTTCGCGATGATGGCCAAAGCGGTCGCCGCGCCGCCGCCCATCGCCGGCGGCGAGCAGAGCGTCACCGCCAACGTCACCATCACCTGGGCGTTGAAGTAGTTTTCCCCCGTAAACCGGGGGAGAACCCCGCTTACTTCTCCAGCGCGTCGATCTCGTCCATCAGGTGGTTCATGCGCGCCACCAGCGCCTGATAGGGCGCCGGGCTGGCCATGTCGAAGCCCGCCTTCTTGTAGAGATCGTAGGGATAATCCGAGCCGCCCGCCTTCAGCATGGCGATGAAGCGCTCGCGCACGCCCGGATCGTTGTGTTCGATCGCCTGGGTGAAGGCCGCCGCGCCCGCCATCGAGGTGGCGTATTGATAGACATAGAAGCCGTAATAGAAGTGCGGGATGAAGGCCCATTCCACGCAATAGGCGGGATTGACCTTCATGGCGCCTTCGGCGTCGCCGTAATAGCGCTTCAGCAATCCGCAATAGATGTCGGTCATCCGCTTGCCCGACAGGGCGTGGCCTTTCTCCACCTCTTCGTGAATCGCCAGCTGGAATTCGCCGAACATGGTCTGGCGGAAGAAGGTGGTGCGGATCAGTTCCAGCCCCTGGCCGAGATAATACAGCTTCTCCGCCTTCGATTTGGCGTGCGCCACCATGTAGTCGTTGAGCAGCATCTCGTTGGAGATCGAGGCCGTTTCGGCGATGAAGGTGGAATAGTTGGAAGTCTCGTAAGGCTGCGTCTCGTCGTCCAGCAGCGTGTGCACCGCATGTCCCCATTCGTGCACGAAGGTCGACAGCGACTCGTAATCGTAATTGTGGTTCAGGTGCAGATAGGGATGCACGTCATAGGCCGAGCCGTTCATATAGGCGCCCGCCGCCTTGCCTTGGCGCGGCAGCACGTCCATCCAGCGCCCCGAAAAGCCCTTTTTCAGCATCGCCGTGTATTCCGGACCGTAGACGGATGTCACATCCAGCCCGATGCGCTCGGCGTCCGCCACGCTGAAATGCAGCGGCTTGGCCAGCGTGAACATCGAGGGATACATGTCGTAATACTGAAGCTCGTCCTTGATGCCGAGCAGCTTCTTGCGCAGCTTGAGATAGCGATAGAAGGCCGGCAGGCCCGCATTGGCCTGCGCCACCAGCTGGCGATAGACGCCTTCCGGCATGTTGTCGGCGAACAGCGCGTCCGACAGCGCGTTGGGGAAGTGGCGCACATTGGCGTCGAATTCCTCGCCCAGTACTTGCGTGTTCAGCGAAGCGCCGAAGGTGCCTTCGTAGCTTTTCCAGGTTCCCCAGAAGGCGTCGAACACTTTCTTGCGGTCGGCGCGCAGCGGCGCCTGGCGGTATTTGGTGTAGGCCGATTGATCCAGCCGCACCTTGGTGCCGTCCGACAGCGTCACCGTCGGAAACGGCAGCTCGCCGTTGGAGAGCTGGCTGTAGATATTGTCGGGCTGCGCCAGCACGTTGCCGGCCGCCGCCATCACGCCTTCGGCTTCGGCGCCCAGCGTATGGGGCGCGGCACGCAGCACGTTGTCGAGGAAGAAGCCGAAGCGGCGCTTGAGATCCGGCGACGCCGCTTCGAAGGACTTTACCTTGTCCGCGCCGACCGAAAGGATTTCCGGGGTCAGCCAGGAGGTCTTTTCGCCCAGCGTCGTCGCCACGGCCTGCGCCAATTGTTGGCGTTCCTGATTGGCCGCGATGCGCACGTCTTCGTCGGCTTTCAGCGAGGCGTAAACGCCCAGCCGGTCGGCTTCCTTGTGCACGGCGCTGATGGCGTCCAGCGCCGTCAACATGTCGGCGGCGCTTTTGCCCAGCGTGCCCTTGTAGCTTTCCAGCTTGTCCGCTGCGGCCATCGCCTTGTCGCGGGCCGCCGTCCAGGCGTCGGGGCTGGAATAAAGATCGCTGAGATCCCACATATAGGCGGGATTGGATTTTTCCGTGTCGGCGGCGTGCGCCGGCATCAGCAGCGGAACAAGAACCAGTGCGGCGGCAAGCGTGATGCGTTTCATGCGTTCCCCCAGGAGCGGCGCGGGTCCGGCCGCCAATTTGCGTCCGGTTCCGGCGTTCGATTTTCTATGCGCGATTTGCGCCAGGCCCGTTAGGATAGGCGCAATGTGCCGTTTCGCAAACCGGCCGATAGGGTCACAGGGCCGCAAGGAGGAGTGATGCGATCAAGAATATTGCTTGCGGCGTTGGCGGTCTTGCCGCTTCTTGCGGGCGCGGCGGCGGCCGCTCCGGCGCCGAAGGTGAGCATCGCCTCGCTGGCGCAGCTGCCGGTCGTCGAAAAGACGCCCTACGACACGGGCGCCGACGCCGACGCTGCGGTTGCCGCCGCTTTCGCCCGCGCCAAGAAAAGCGGCAAGCGCGTGCTGATCGATTTCGGCGGCAACTGGTGCGGCGACTGCATCGTGCTTGCAAATCTGCTGCAGCTTCCCGAAATGAAACGCTTCATGACGGCGCATTTCGAGATCGTCAAAGTCGATGTCGGCCGCTTCGACAAGAACCTGCAAATCCTTCGGCGGTTCGGCGCCGTGCAGCAGCTGAAGACCGGCGGCGTGCCGGCGGTCATCGTCGCCGAGCCCGACGGAACCTTCGTCAACAAGAACGACATCTCCGCGCTGGAAGATGCCCGTCACATGACGCCGCAAGCCATAGCCGACTGGCTGGCCCAGTGGGCGAAATAGGCGGCCTTCCCGCCGCGCGAACCGTTCGCATCGTCATGAAGATTTGAAGTCGCGGCGGGTTTCCTCGCAGCGCGATTTGTGATGCGATGGGTCCGCGCTTGACGAATGTCGTGACCGTGCCCATGGCATGTCCGCTCTCAAGCCTCGAATACGAAAATTGCGAGGTCGCCATGCGTTACACGCTCGATATCAACGGTCGGAAACATACGGTCGATGTGGACGGCGACACGCCGCTGCTCTGGGTGTTGCGCGACACCGTCGATCTCAAGGGCACGAAGTTCGGCTGCGGCGTCGCATTATGCGGCGCCTGCACCGTCCATATCGGCGGCGAGGCGGTGCGGTCCTGCCGCATGCCGGTGTCGGCGGTCGGCCATGCCGCCGTCACCACCATCGAAGGCATCGGCGCGACGCCGGCCGGCGCCAAGTTGCAAAAGGCCTGGCTCGAGATCGACGTGCCGCAATGCGGCTATTGCCAGGCGGGGCAGATCATGACCGCCGCCGCGCTGCTCAACCGCAACAAGGCGCCCAGCGATGCCGAGATCGAAGGCGCCATGAACGGCAATCTCTGCCGCTGCGCCACCTATCTGCGCATCCGCGAAGCCGTCAAACAGGCCTCCCGCGAGATTCTCGGGTCCGCCGCCGCGCCGAAGGGAGCGTGAGCCATGCTGCAGGAAACCCTTATCCGCCATCCGTCGCGCCGCACCTTCCTCAAGGTGAGCGCCGCCGCCGGCGGCGGCATGCTGATCAGCTTCAGCCTGCCCGGCATGGCGACTGCGGCCGGCGGCAAACCGGTCGCGCTGAACGCCTATGTGCGCCTTGCACCCGATAACGTCGTCACCATCATGGCGAAGAATCCCGAGATCGGGCAGGGCGTCAAAACCATGCTGCCGATGCTGATCGCCGAAGAACTCGATGTCGATTGGAGCCAGGTGCGCGCCGAGCAGGCCGATCTCGACACCGATCTGTATGAGGGCCAGTTCGCCGGCGGCAGCATGGCCACGCCGCTCAACTGGGACCCGATGCGCCGGGTCGGCGCCGCCGCGCGCCGGATGCTGGTGACGGCCGCCGCCAAGACCTGGAAGGTCCCCGAAAGCGAATGCGATACGGCCTCCGGCAAGGTGCGCCACAAGACCGGCGGGCGCACGCTCACCTATGGCGCGCTGGCCGCCGCGGCCGCGAAGCTGCCGCCGCCCGATCTCAAAACCGTCAGGCTCAAGGATCCGAAAGATTTCAAGATCATCGGCCATTCGGTGCGCGGCGTCGACGTGCCGGCGATCGTCGCCGGCAAGCCGCTGTTCGGCATCGATACGGCGGTGCCGGGCATGCTCTATGCCGTCTACCAGAAATGCCCGGTGTTCGGCGGGCGCGTGGTCGGCGCCAATCTCGATGCCGTCAAAAAGCTGCCCGGCGTGCGGGATGCTTTCCTGGTGGGGGCGGGCGAGAAGCAGAACTTCATGGCCGAAGGCGCCATGCAGCAGAACGGGCTGGCCTCCGGCGTCGCCATCGTCGCCGACAGCTGGTGGCAGGCGGACAAGGCGCGCCGCAAGCTCGAGGCGAAATGGGACGAAGGCCCCACCGCGCGCCAGAGCAGCGAAGGCTTCGCCAGACTGGCGGCCGATCTCGGTCCCAAGACGCCCGCCAAGACCTTGCGCGACGACGGCGACGCCGCGGGCGCCCTCAAGCGCGCGGCCCATGTGATCGAGGCGGCCCATTCCTATCCGTTCCTGGCGCATGTCACGCTCGAACCGATGAACTGCACGGCGCATGTGCGGGACGGCAAGGCCGAGATTTGGGCGCCGTCGCAGAATCCCGAGCCCGGCCGCAAACTGGTGGCGCAGACGCTCGGCCTCGAGGAGAAGAACGTTGTCGTCCACATGACGCGCATCGGCGGCGGCTTCGGCCGGCGGCTGATGAACGACTACATGGTGGAAGCGGCGTGGATTTCGAAAGTCGCCGGCGCGCCGGTGAAACTGGTATGGGACCGCACCGACGACATCCAGCACGATTTCTACCGTCCGGCGGGATGGCATTTCCTCAAAGGCGGTCTGGATGCCAACGGCCGTGTCGTCGCCTGGCAGCAGCACTTCGTCACCTTGGGCAGCAACGGCAAGTTCGCCAGTTCGGCCGGCCTGGATTCGCGCGCCTTCCCGGCGGGGCGGGTGCCGAACCTCTATTACGGCGCCACCCTGATGGAATGCGGCGTGCCGACCGGGCCGCTGCGCGCGCCGGGCGACAACGCGATCGCTTTCGTCTTTCAATCTTTCATCGACGAGCTGGCGCATGCCGCCGGCAAGGATCCGCTGCAGTTCCAGATCGAT
>JAGWVX010000151.1 GCA_018970685.1 Alphaproteobacteria bacterium
GCCGCACAACAGGCCTCGGACGATTACGGCGCCGACAGCATCAAGGTGCTGAAGGGCCTCGATGCCGTGCGCAAGCGGCCGGGCATGTATATCGGCGACACCGACGACGGCTCCGGCCTGCACCATATGGTCTACGAAGTCGTCGACAACGCCATCGACGAGGCGCTCGGCGGCTTTGCCAACCGCATCGACGTGGTGCTGAACCCCGATGGCTCCGTGACGGTGCGCGACAACGGCCGCGGCGTGCCGACGGAGATCCATCCCACCGAAGGTGTTTCGGCGGCCGAAGTCATCATGACCCAGCTGCATGCCGGCGGAAAATTC
Source organism: Alphaproteobacteria bacterium (assembly GCA_018970685.1). GTDB lineage: Bacteria > Pseudomonadota > Alphaproteobacteria > Micropepsales > Micropepsaceae > Rhizomicrobium. Next base: position 325 of record JAGWVX010000151.1, read on the forward strand.
GAACAGAACGCCTACAAGGTCTCGGGCGGTTTGCACGGCGTCGGCGTCTCGGTGGTCAACGCGCTTAGCGAATTCCTCGACCTGCGCATCTGGCGCGACGGCAAGGAACATTACATGCGCTTCCGCCACGGCGAGCCGGAAGCGCCGCTGGCCGTGGTCGGAGACGGCAAAGGCCAGCGCGGCACGGAAGTAACCTTCCTGCCTTCGACACAGACCTTTACCATGACGGAGTTCGACTACGCCACGCTGGAACATCGCCTGCGTGAGCTGGCGTTCCTGAATTCGGGCGTGACGATCTGGCTTGCCGACAAACGCGGCGTGGAACCGAAGGAATCCAAGCTGCACTATGAAGGCGGCCTGGAACAGTTCGTGCGCTATTTGGATCGCGCCAAGAACGCACTGATCCCCAGCCCAATCCTGATGGTGTCGGAACGCGACGGTATTACGGTGGAAGTCGCCCTCACCTGGAACGACAGCTACCACGAGAGCATGCTGTGCTTCACCAACAACATTCCCCAGCGCGACGGCGGCACGCATCTGGCCGGTTTCCGCGCCGCGCTGACGCGCGTGGTGACGAAATACGCCGATGAATCCATGGGCGCCAAGAAGGACAAGGTGGCGCTGACCGGCGACGACTGCCGCGAGGGCCTCACCTGCGTGCTATCGGTGAAGGTGCCAGACCCGAAATTCTCGTCACAGACCAAGGACAAACTGGTGTCGTCCGAAGTGCGCCCCATCGTCGAAGGCGTAGTGCTGGATAAGCTTAGCCATTGGTTCGAAGAACATCCTTCCGATGCTAAGACGGTGGTCGGCAAGGTGATCGAGGCTGCAGCCGCCCGCGAGGCCGCGCGCCGCGCCCGCGAGCTGACCCGCCGCAAGGGCGCGCTGGACGGCGCCTCCCTGCCCGGCAAGCTCGCCGACTGCCAGGAACGCGATCCCTCCAAATGCGAAATCTTCATCGTCGAGGGCGACTCGGCGGGCGGCAGCGCCAAGCAGGCGCGCAACCGCGCCAACCAAGCTGTGCTGCCGTTGCGCGGTAAAATCCTCAACGTCGAGCGGGCGCGCTTCGACAAGATGTTGTCGAGCCAGGAAATCGCCACGCTGATCACCGCGCTGGGCACAGGTATCGGTCGCGAGGAGTTCAATCCAGATAAGCTGCGCTATCACAAGATCATCATCATGACCGACGCCGACGTGGACGGCGCGCATATCCGCACGCTGCTGCTGACGTTCTTCTACCGGCAGATGCCGGAGTTGATCGAGCGCGGACATCTCTTCATCGCCCAGCCGCCGCTTTACAAGGCGGCACGCGGCAAATCCGAGCGCTATCTGAAAGACGAACACGAACTGCAGGATCACCTGATCGCTGAAGGCGCGGCGGGCGCGGTGTTCACGCTGCACACCGGCGAAGTCGTAACCGGCGCGGATTTTGCCGAGCTTGTCGAGAAGGCGCGCGTTGCCGCGGCGGCGCTCGACGGCTTCCCGCGCCATTATCCGCGCTTCGTTCTGGAGCAAGCGGCCATCGCCGGCGCGCTCAACCCGGAAATCCTCGACGACAGCAGCAAGGCCAACGACGCCGCGACCTATATCGCACGTCGCCTCGACCTGTTGTCCGACGAGACCGAGCGCGGCTGGCACGGCGAGCCGACACCGGACGGCGGCCTGAAATTCTGGCGCGACGTGCGCGGCGTGCGCGAGGCCGTCGCCATCGACGGCGCGCTTATCTCCTCCACCGACGCCCGCAAGCTCGACCGCATGGCGGCCGACCTGCAGGCGGCGTATCTCAAGTTCGGCGTGCTGGCGCGCAAAGATGAGACCCGCGAAGTGCGCTCGCCTAGCGAACTGCTGAACGCGATCTTCGACTGGGGGCGCAAGGGCGTCGCGCTTCAGCGCTATAAAGGCCTTGGCGAGATGAACCCGCAGCAGTTATGGGAGACGACGCTCGACGAAAACGCACGCACGCTGCTGCGCGTCAAGGTGGAGCACGCCGACGAAGCTGACGATCTGTTCGCAAAGCTGATGGGCGAAGTGGTCGAGCCGAGGCGCGAGTTCATCCAAGACAATGCATTGTACGCGGCACTGGACGTGTGACGAATGCTCGTCTTTTGGTGTTGGTTCGGTTCGAGACCTTCGCGCAGAACCTGCGGCCAATTGCAGGGGTGATACATGCTCCCCATCGCTCTAGCCGTGGTCGCCGCTGCGGGCATGGGCGTTTTCCTGCTGTTCGAGCGTGACATGCGGCGGGCGCGGCGGCGTCTTGCCGGGCGTAGTCAGGTCATCAACACGACCTTCGGCGCCCTCGAATACGCCTCCGCCGGAGACGGCGAGCCCGTGCTGGCGATACACGGCGCGGGTGGCGGCTTCGATCAGGGACTCGAAATGACGGGCGTGTTGACGAGCCATGGCTGGCGCCTCATCGCGCCTTCGCGCTTTGGCTATCTGCGATCTTCAAACCCGGCGACGGCCACGCCAGCAGTACAGGCCGACGCTTATGCGGAATTGCTGCACAGCATAGCGGTCCGAAAGGCCGTCGTTGTCGGCATTTCTGCGGCGGCGTGGTCGGCACTGCAATTCGCCATCCGCCATCCCGACCTCTGCCGCGCGTTGGTCTTGCTCGTTCCCGCCGCACCTCTTCCGAAGGGCACGGCCATTCACGGCGGCCTCATCACCAGGATCATCTTCGCCTCGGATTTTGCGACGTGGCTCGCGCTGAAACTAGTGCTACCATCGTCGGGCAGGATGCGCGCCCTAATGCTGGGAACGCCGACAGATGTTCTTTCCGCGGCTTCCGCCAGGGAAAAGCTTCGCGTCCGCGATATCCTCGTGCATCTGCTGCCGATCCGCGTACGCTCGGCAGGGATGCAGATCGACATCTATTCGGCCGCCGAAGCCAAGCCATACACGCTCGACAAGATTACATGCCCGGTACTGGCGATCAGTGCACAAGACGATGCATTCGGAACCGCCGCGCGCGCGAAAGAAATTGCCGCAATCGTACCGAACGGAACTAACGTCATCTTTCCGTCAGGCGGTCACACGCTGACGGGCCGGCAGACGGAAGTTTTGCGCGACGTCCTTTCGTTTCTTTCCACTAACCGCTAGTGGGCGGCACTGGCTGCTTTTCCCAACTAAATCATTCTGAACGATACACAGACATGACGCGGGGTCGTTCAGGACACGAGCGTAGGCGGTATTAGATGTGTGTTCCCCAGCACGATCTTAAATGGCTGCCCCGACCAGCCAGCAGGAACTAGGCGGCGATACGCCCTCCGTCGTCGCATAAGGCTCCAACGCCGTACGCACCCGCTTGCGGATTGCATCGCGCGTTGGCGTATCGAGACTGGCGGCCGCACGCGACAGCGCGCCGGTGTTGAGAGAGTCGTTCGCCGCTTCGTCCAGATCGACGCCGAGATTGACCGACACATCGCAACGTTCGATGCGAATATCGCAAAAACCGGCGCCCGCGAGAATATCGCACACGTAACTGTCGTCGGCGAAAGCAAACTGTCCCGGCGCGCGCGGATCCTGCGGCGGCTCTAGCGGGAGGAGATCGCGCGCGACGACGACCGGTGCATAGGCCCAGGGATTTTCTGGAAAAGCGCGCCAGCAGACAAAGGCCAAACGGCCACCGGGCTTAAGCGCCTTGCGGATGTTGGCGAATGCTTCGACGGGATGGGTGAAGAACATCACGCCGAAGCGCGAGAAAACAAGATCGAATTTTGGCGCGAAAGGGTGGATGGACGCGTCCGCCTCGATGAAATCGACATCCAACTTCTCGGCATTGGCATTGAGACGCGCCGTGTCCAACATCGGGGCGGAAACATCCAGCCCGATCACCTTGCCCGGCGCCACGACTTCGGCTAGGGCCAGTGCGGTCCAACCGCAGCCACACCCGACATCGAGCACATGGTCGCCTCGTTGCGGTGCGGCGAATGCCATCAACGCGTTGTGAACGTTCGCTAAGCGGATTTCGTTGGTCTCGTGCCGCGAGGCCCAAAGGTGCCCCGCCGGACCATTCCAATGCTCGATTTGTTTCAGATTAGGATTCACCGACCGATTTTCCTCTTCCGCATCGCGAGGGTGCGCAAGCGCAAGGCGTTGAGCTTGATAAAACCTTGGGCATCTTTCTGGTCGTAAGCACCCTGGTCGTCCTCGAAAGTCACGAGGTCCTTGGCGTAGAGTGAATAAGGCGACGAACGGCCCGTAACGATCACATTGCCTTTGTAGAGTTTCAACCGCACCGATCCGCTGACGAATTCCTGCGATTTATCGATAGCTGCCTGAAGCATCTCGCGTTCCGGCGAGAACCAGAAGCCATAATAGATCAACTCAGCGTAGCGCGGCATCAGCTCATCCTTCAGATGCGCCGCGCCACGGTCCAGGGTAATGGATTCCATCGCGCGATGCGCCGTCAGCAGGATGGTGCCACCCGGCGTTTCGTACACGCCGCGTGACTTCATGCCGACAAAACGGTTTTCCACCAAGTCGAGGCGGCCGATGCCGTTGGTCTTGCCCAACTCGTTCAGCTTCGCGAGCAACATAGCCGGCGATAGCGCTATGCCGTTGATCGACACCGCGTCGCCCTTTTCGAATCCGATCTCGATTTCGGTCGGCTCGTCGGGAGCATCCATCGGACTCAACGTGCGCTGATAGACGATGACGTCCGGCTCTGTTGCCGGATCCTCCAGCACCTTGCCTTCCGAAGAAGAGTGCAGAAGGTTCGCGTCGACCGAGAACGGCGCCTCGCCGCGCTTGTCCTTGGCAATCGGAATCTGGTGGCTCTCGGCGAATTGCAGCAGCTTTGTGCGGCTGGTCAGGTCCCATTCGCGCCACGGCGCGATGACCTTGATGTCGGGCTTGAGCGCATAATAGGCAAGCTCGAAGCGCACTTGATCGTTGCCTTTGCCGGTGGCGCCGTGGCACACCGCATCGGCGCCAGTCTTTTCGGCGATCTCGATCTGCTTCTTGGCGATCAGCGGTCGCGCGATCGAGGTGCCGAGCAGATAGACGCCTTCGTACTGCGCATTGGCGCGGAACATCGGGAACACATAGTCGCGGACGAATTCCTCGCGCAGGTCCTCGACGAAGATGTTCTGCGGCTTGATGCCGAGCAGCTCCGCCTTCTGGCGGGCCGGACCAAGCTCTTCGCCCTGGCCGAGATCGGCGGTGAAGGTCACCACCTCTGCACCATAGGCGGTCTGTAGCCATTTCAGGATGACCGAGGTATCGAGGCCGCCCGAATAGGCCAGCACGACTTTTTTCACGCTTTTCACAACCAAGTTCCCAAGTCCTTAAGGAATGTCAGGAATATACGAACCGCCACCCGAATTGCCAGCGCCCTTTGCAAGTCCTCAAACTGCCACTATTTCTAGCGCCATTATGACAAGCCTGAAATTCGCCACCGCGGTCCACATCATGCTGCTTCTAGCACACACGGAAGCGGACGCGCCGGCGCGCGCCGTGGCCTCGAGCTTCCTGGCCGAGAGCATCGGCGCCAATGCAGTGGTGGTCCGCCGCGTGCTGGCTGCACTGGCCGCGGCCGAACTGATCGCAACTCGCGCCGGCGCCAGCGGCGGCGCCTGGCTGGCCCAAAAGCCGGCAAAAATCCGCATGTGCGACATCTATGCCGCGGTCGATGAGCCGGCCGGTCTCGGCTTCCGCCCCAAAGGCAGCGCCAAATGTCCCGTGGGCCGCGCCGCGCCAAGCGTGATCTGTGACCTGATCAGAACCATGCAAAAGGCCTCGGAAGATGTGCTCTCCAAGCTCACGCTGGCAGACATGCTGAAAAAGCTGGAAGCCGCCGCGCGCTGAAGTTCAACAAAAATTATAACCCGCCCCTTGAAAAGTCGATCTTCAACCTAAATGTAACTGATATAGTTACTGTCACCATAAGGAGTGGAGCAAGCCGTGACTCGCGTTGCCATCGTCTATCATTCCCGCTCCGGCCATGCCCATGAACGGGCCGTGGCGGCTGGCGCTGCAGGTATATCGGGCCTGCAGGCGGATACGTTGCGCATCGAGAGCGCGGCGCAGGGTTTGGCGCCCATCTTCGACAAGTTGGTAAAATACGACGCCGTCATTTTCGGCTCGCCGACCTATATAGGCTCGGCCTCGGCGCCATGGCGCAGTCGCCAGCCGATGCGGGGTCGGATGTTGGCTCGTCGGCCTCGGACGAGGAAAGGCGGAGTATCTCGGCAGGCGCGCGGCAGAAGCGGCGAAACAATGGAACAGCACACTGGCCGACGCGTAACCAAGCGCGCCCGCGCTGCGAATTAACAGATATCAGACTCAAGGCGGCCTCCCCCCTCCAGCCGTCTTGATACCCCCGCTCCGGTTGGCCAGGCCCCCACGAATGGCAACCGGAGCGGGGACCCGCTTCAAGCCCTTTATCTTTATCTTTTGGCGTAATGCCCCGCTCCAACGAAGTGGAGTGACACGTAAGGCTCATCGCCAAGCACCCAGCTGTCATGCGGTTCCGGTGAAATGTAGAACATCTGGCCCGCGCGCAATTCGAAAATACGCCCGTCCTTGAACGCGGCGGTCGCAGCGCCGCTCAGCACATAGCCCAGATGTTCCACCGTACAGTGGCTATGCCCGGCCTTGGCGCCGACATGCGTCGACCATCTCCAGCCCGGCTCGTAGGTCGCACGGCCCACAGTCATGCTCCCGAGATGCACGATCTCGAAGCGGCCTTTATCGAATACGCGCGTTTCGTCGGGCTGTTCGAAATGGCGCAGAAGAGCGGGGTCCGGTTGCGTCATGCTCTA
>JAGWVX010000152.1 GCA_018970685.1 Alphaproteobacteria bacterium
CGGAAAGACCTTAGGCCTTTCCGGTCCCGGGCCCGGCGCCTGGGATCGCCCCCAGGCAGCGCAGGTGCGCCCCCTGGGGCCGTATTGCTTTGGGTTTTGAGGCTGCATGTTCGACTCTTTGCAATCCCGCCTCGGCGGTGTGTTCGACAAGCTGCGCGGACGCGGCGCGCTGTCGGAGTCCGACGTCGATGCCGCGCTCACCGAGGTCCGCACCGCGCTGGTGGAAGCCGACGTGGCGCTCGGCGTGGTCGACGATTTCATCGCCAAGGTCCGTCCGCGCGCCATCGGCGAGAACGTCATCCGTTCGGTCCAGCCCAGCCAACAAGTCGTCAAGATCGTCCACGACCAGCTGGTCGAAACGCTGGGCAGCGACAATGCCGCGCTCAACCTAGGCAGCGCGCCCGCGCCGATCCTGATGGTCGGCCTGCAAGGCTCGGGCAAGACCACCACCTCCGCCAAGCTGGCGCTCATGCTGCAGACGCGCGAGAAGAAGCGCGTGCTGATGGCCTCGCTCGACGTCAACCGTCCCGCCGCCATGGAGCAGCTGAAAATTCTCGGCGAGCAGGCGGGCGTGTCCACGCTGCCCATCGTCACCAATCAGATGCCGCTCGACATCGCCAAGCGCGCGATGGCCGCGGCGCGCGTCGGCGGCTATGACGTGCTGATCCTCGACACCGCCGGCCGCCAGCACGTCGACGAGCAATTGATGGCCGAGGTCGCCCATGTGCGCGATGCCGTCAAGCCGCACGAGACGCTGTTGGTCGCCGACAGCCTGACCGGCCAGGACGCGGTCAACATCGCCAAGTCGTTCAACGAACGCGTGCCGCTCAGCGGCATCATCCTGACGCGCGCCGACGGCGACGCGCGCGGTGGTGCGGCGCTCTCGATGCGCGCGGTGACCGGCGCGCCGATCAAGTTCTTGGGGACCGGCGAGAAGCTCGAGGCGCTCGAAGCGTTCCATCCGGCGCGGGTGGCCGCACGCATCCTCGACATGGGCGACGTGGTATCGCTGGTCGAGAAGGCGTCGGAGACCATCGACAAGGAAAAGGCTGAGAAGCTCGCGGCTAAGATGAAGAAGGGATCGTTCGACATGGACGATCTCGCCGAGCAACTGCGCCAGATGAAGAAGCTCGGCGGCATGCAGGGCGTACTGGCGATGCTGCCGGGCGTGGGCAAGGTGAAGAGCCAGCTCGACGCCGCCGGCATCGACGACAAGATCCTCACCCATCAGGAAGCCATCATTTCCTCGATGACCAGGAAGGAACGCGCCGATCCCGACCTCGTCAACGGCTCGCGGCGCAAGCGCATCGCGGCGGGGGCGGGCGTCGAGGTCAGCGACGTCAACAAGCTTCTCAAGATGCATCGCCAGATGTCCGACTTGATGAAGAAGGTCGGCAAGGGCGGGCGCGGCAACCCGCTGGCGGGTCTCATGGGCGCGGGCGGAATACCGCCGGGAATCTTCCCGGGGCGCAGATAATTCAACGGTTCAACCAAAGGAAACACGACATGGCTTTGAAAATCAGACTGGCGCGCGGCGGCACCAAGAAGCGCCCGCATTATGCGATCGTCATCGCGGATTCGCGCAGCCCGCGCGACGGCCGCTTCATCGAGAAGATCGGTTTCTACAATCCGCTATTGCCCAAGGATCACGTCGACCGCGTCAAGCTCGACCTCGATAAGGCGAAGGAGTGGCTGACGAAGGGCGCCACGGCATCGGATCGCGTGCACCGTTTCCTCGCCAATGGCGGGCTGGTGAAGCCGCTCAAGAAGAACAACCCCGAAAAGGCCAAACCGAAGAAAAAGGCGCAGGAACGTGCTGCCGCAGCAGCGAAAGCCGCTGCGCCTGCGGAAGCGTCGTAAGACGGGCCGATGCCGCGCGACGTGCTCCTGGCCGCGATTGTCGGCGTGCATGGACTCAAGGGCGAGGTGCGGGTGAAAACCTTCACCGAAACGCCCAAGAATCTTGGCGCCTACGGCCCACTGCATGCCGCGGACGGCCGCGTCTTCACGCTGGCGGGCCAGCGGCCGGGAAAGGACGGCGAAGTGGTGGTGGCGTTCCGGGAAATTGCAAACCGCAATGCGGCCGAGGCGCTGAAAGGTGTCGAACTCTTTGTCCCTCGGGCGGCGCTGCCGCCCGTGGCCGCCGGGGAGTTCTATCGTGCGGATCTCGTGGGGCTGACGGCGGAGGACGCGCTCGGCCGTCACATCGGCAAAATCACCGCCGTGCACAATTATGGTGCGAGCGACGTGTTGACGATTTTGCGCGACGACGGCACCGAGGTGCTTATCGCTTTTACGCGCGAAAACGTGCCCGAGATCGACGTGAAAGCGGGGCGTCTCGTCGTCGCCGTGCCGGAGGAAGTCGAAGCCGGCAACAGGAGCGATCTGGAATGAGCGGGCTTTCCTATCGGTTTGCCGGCGAGGCGGATCTACCTGTGATGGTGGAGATGCTGGCCGACGACGACATCTCGGGGCAACGCGAACAGAACGCGTCGCAACTTTTGCCGGAGTACGCCAAGGCTTTCGCCGAGATGATGCGGATGCCGTTCAACCGCATGCTTGTCGCGGAAAGCGGCGGCGAAATCGTCGGCATTCTGCAACTCGTCTTCATCCCCGGGTTGTCGCGCCGCGGCGCCACGCGCGCGATCATTGAGGGTGTTCGCGTGAAGTCCACGATGCGGGGACAGGGCGTCGGGTCGGCGCTCATCGGGCGCGCTGTGGAAGAGGCGCAGCGTGCCGATTGCGCGCTGGCGCAGCTGACCTCCGACAAGCGCCGTACACGGGCGCATTTGTTTTATCGCCGCCTCGGCTTTCAACAAAGCCATGAGGGCTTCAAACTCGAGCTATGATTTGGCGCGCCACCGTCCTGACGTTGTTCCCGGAGATGTTTCCGGGCGCGCTCGGCGTGTCGCTCTTGGGCAAGGCGCTGGAGAAGCAACTCTGGTCGCTAGACGTGCGCGATATCCGCGACCACGGTCTCGGCAAGCACCGCACGGTGGACGACACTCCGGCGGGCGGGGGCCCTGGCATGGTGATGCGCGCTGACGTGGCGGCGGCGGCCATCGACGCGGTCGAACGCGTCGGGCATCCTCTGATCTACCTCACGCCGCGCGGCGCTCCGCTGACCCAGCGTCGCGTAAGGGCGCTGGCGGAGGGGGCGGGTGTGGTGTTGCTCTGCGGCCGCTTCGAAGGACTGGACGAACGGGTCATCGAGGCACGGAATTTGGAGGAGCTCTCCATCGGCGATTTCGTTCTGGCGGGAGGGGAGATCGCGGCCCAGGCCGTGATCGAGGCAGCCGTCCGCCTACTTCCGGGGGTGCTGGGTGACGCCGCCTCACCGGCGGAGGAAAGCTTCAGCGTCGGGCTTCTGGAATATCCGCAATTCACCCGGCCCCAAAGCTTCGAAGGGCGGGGTATCCCGCACGTACTAAATAACGGAAATCACAAAGAAATTGCCAAATGGCGGCAAGCCGAGGCGGAACGGCTGACGCGCCTGCGCCGCCCGGATCTGTGGACCCTCTATGAAAAGGGCAAACACTAGGCTATAGGGCGCGCCTTCTTTGATATTTCAAGCGCGTAGGAGACCCCCATGAACCTGCTGCAACAGCTCGAAGTCGAGCAAATGAAGGCCCTGCGCGCGACGGCCCATCCCGAATTCCGTCCGGGCGACACGCTCAAGGTCAATGTGAAAGTGGTGGACGTCACCTTCGACGAGAAGACCAAGCAGCAGAAGACCCGCGAACGACTGCAGGCCTTCGAAGGCGTCTGCATCGCCCGCCAGGGCGAGGGCCTGAACGAGAGCTTCACTGTACGGAAAATTTCCTATGGCGAAGGTGTGGAGCGCGTTTTTCCGGTGTATTCGCCGCTGGTCGATTCTGTGACTGTGGTTCGCAAGGGCCGCGTTCGCCGCGCCAAGCTGTATTACCTGCGCGGTCGCCGCGGCAAGTCGGCCCGCATTGCCGAGCGCCAGGACAACGAAGGTGTCGATGTCGCCGAGAAGGCGTAACCTCGACGCTGTTAGATAATAGCCGCACATAACGGAAATTCTTTTTCGTCACTTCCATTCGATCTGGCACGCATTATTCTCCGCGGCCTTCTGAGCAGGCGCGAAGTCCGTGGACCGGCATGTCGTTCCCGACGAAGTTCTGACTCTGCCCGAGCCCTTGGCCGAGGCGATTGTTGGCACACGCGTGCCGGAAAAGCCTTTCGCCTTCATATGGTTCCTGGTGAAGACGCACTTTATGCGGCGGGTCTCGCTGCTGGTGACGATCTCGCTGGCGGCTGCGGTCGTGGATGCTTTTGCGCCACTCGGCTTCTCTCATCTGGTCAATGGCGTGCTGAAAGCGCGCTCGCTGCATCTGGCGTTTGCTACAGTGCTGCCTTGGGTGGGGATGATTGCGGGCCTGTGGCTCGGCGCCGGATTGGCCTATCGCGGCTACGAAGCGATGGACATAGGCACCAGCCCGCGCATGCGCGCCTTGGCCCAGAAGTACCTCTTCTCTTACATGCTGGGCCACTCGCCAAGGTATTTTCAGGACAATTTCGCCGGCAAGCTCGGCCAAAAGGTCAAGCAGGCGGGACAGGCGACCGTCACCATCCTCCAGATCATTTGTTTCGAAATGGTGCGGGTGACGGGTTCCGTGCTGATCGGCGCGGTGCTGATGTTCTTGGCGCAGCCGCTCTACGCGTTGATCCTGGGCGTCTGGACGGCGCTTTACCTCGCCATCGTGATTGCGCTCGCCAGACGCTGCGTGCGTCTGTCGAAATCTTTCTCCGACGAAGTTTCCACCTCGACTGGACGGCTGGTGGACGCCATCTCGAATGCCGATCTGATCCGAGCCTTCGCCAAGGCTGGCTATGAGCGCCGCTTCCTTTCGCATTTTCTTGCCGACGAGATGAACGCCTCGCGCCGGCTGCGCACTTTCCTCGTCGCCATGCGCGCCTTCATGCATTTGGCGACCACCGTGTTCATGCTGACGCTGGTGCTGGTGACGGCACACGATTGGTATATCGGCGCGACCACGGCGGGCGTGTTCGTCATGGTCTACCTGCTGGGCAATCAGATTGCGCGCGGGGTGCAAGAATTGTCCTTCCGCATGCTCGATTATTTCGAGCAGGTTGGCACGCTGACCGAGGCGCTGGAACTGGTCAGCCAGCGGCACGAAATTGTCGATGTGGCGCACGCCAAACCGCTGGTGGTGACCAAAGGCGCCATCCGCTTCGAGCATGTGCGCTTTGCCCACCTCGACAGCAAGGCAGTGTTCGACGACCTCAATCTCGAGATCAAGGCAGGCGAGAAGGTCGGGCTTGTGGGGCCTTCCGGCGCCGGGAAGTCGACGCTCGTGAGGCTGCTGCGCCGGCAATACGAGCCGCAGGCCGGCGCGATTTACGTCGACGAACAGAATATCGCCGATATCAGTTGGGACTCGCTCAATGAAGCGATCGCCGAAGTGCCGCAGTCGCCGGGTGTCTTCCACCGCGCCATCCGCGACAACATTCGCTATGCCCGCGCCGACGCGCCGGAGAGCGAGGTGGTGCGTGCCGCCAACGACGCGCATGCGCATGATTTCATCCTGTCGCGAGACGAGGGTTACGCCACGATCGTCGGCGAGCAGGGTATCAAAATGTCGGGCGGCGAGCGCCAGCGCGTCGCTATCGCGCGTGCGTTGGTGAAGGATGCGAAAATTTTGGTGCTGGACGAAGCGACCTCATCGCTCGATTCCGAATCCGAGCACCTGATTCAGGAAGCGCTGTGGACGCTGATGCAGGGCCGCACCGTGATTGCCATCGCCCATCGGCTGTCGACTATCGCCGGCATGGACCGCATCGTCTATCTGGAGAAGGGGCGCCTCGTTGAGGACGGCCCGCACAGGGAACTCCTGGCCAAGGGCGGCGCCTATGCTCGGCTCTGGAACCGCCAGATGGGCGGTTTCATCGATGCGGGATGAGCGCAAAAACACTATGTGATCGGCGCTCGTCGAGGGCTGGATTTCGTCCTCGGAAAGCAGGTGCGTTCGGCGATTGCGCGCCGCGCCGCGGTTTGGCGAGGTGGCGGCTGCACGGAAAGCCCGAAAATGAGTGCTTTTGCAGTTCGGCCGGCGAGATGTGTCTTTTCGTCCCCAGAATCTCCTTTATTTATCGTGTTTTTCTGGCCGCCCCCCATCTTGCTATTGCCGGAAATGCCCTAGAATAAAGGTTCTTTGTGATTCGCAGAGGATAAACCAATGGCAAAAGCTGCCGGCGCACCCGCCGCAAAAGCAAAACTCGAGACGATCTCCACGCGCCAATTGGCGACGCAAATCGCCGCCAAGAATGAGGATCTGTCGAACAAAGCAGCGCTCGCGCTGCTGGACGAGGCGATTAGCCTCATCACCAAGCATCTCAAGAAGGGCGCTCGCGTCCGTCTGAACGGGCTTGGCATTCTGGTGGTCAGGAAGCGCGCCGCACGTATGGGCCGCAACCCGGCGACCGGCGAGGCGATCAAGATCAAGGCGTCCAAGAAGGTCGCCTTCCGGGTCGCGAAGGAATTGAAGCAGTCGATCTGATCGCCTGCGCAGTTTCGCATGAGACAAATGAGCCGGGCAGGCGCAAATGCGCCCGTCCGGCTTGTTTTTTGAGCCCTCTGTAACTTGCCCAAGCCCCTGGCGCGCGCTACTTAGCTGCACCCTCCGTTTCGAAAGGACTCTAACTATGGCTCGCAAGAAGATTGCGCTCATCGGCGGCGGACAGATCGGCGGCACGCTTGCCCTTCTGGTCGCTCTTAAGGAACTCGGCGACGTCGTTCTGTTCGATATCGTGGAGGGGTTGCCGCAAGGCAAGACGCTGGATATCGCTCAGGCTGGGCCCGTGGAGGGCTATGACGCGGTGCTGAAGGGCACCAATTCTTATACCGACATCGCCGGTTCCGATGTCGTGATCGTTACCGCAGGGGTGCCGCGCAAGCCGGGCATGAGCCGTGACGACCTGCTCGGCATCAATCTCAAGGTGATGGCGGCGGTCGGCGAGGGCATCAAGGC
>JAGWVX010000153.1 GCA_018970685.1 Alphaproteobacteria bacterium
TGCCGCTATGGCCTAAGGCTGGCATGGAGGCCAAACGGGTCATCGTTCAGGTGAGGAAGGGTGCGCGCCGGCCGCTGGGGTTCCTGCCGGGCCTGATTCTTCACGAGGCGGATGGGCGCTATACGCCGAAAGCAGACGCGATCCTGCGCGACGGCATGGGTCTGCCGCTTGCTCCACGCAAACCGTTGGATTGATACGGAGGCTGGCTTGTTGTTTGCCGCCACACTCGCCTATAGCTTCCGCCCCGCCCGGACAGGATGCCCGCCTTGCCGAAATTGCACACATTCCAGAACCTGATTCTGACGCTCCAGAGCTATTGGGCGGGGCAGGGCTGTGTGCTGCTCCAGCCCTATGACATGGAGATGGGCGCCGGCACATTTCACCCAGCGACGACGCTGCGTGCACTGGGGCCGCGGCCGTGGCGGGCGGCCTATGTGCAGCCCTCGCGCCGGCCGTCCGACGGGCGCTATGGCGAAAATCCCAACCGGCTCGAGCAGCATCATCAGTTCCAGGTGATCCTGAAACCCGCGCCGGAAGATGTGCAGGATCTCTATCTCGGTTCCATCAAGGCGGCAGGGCTCGATCCCGCCCATCACGACATCCGTTTCGTCGAGGACGACTGGGAGAGCCCGACGCTCGGCGCCTGGGGCCTCGGCTGGGAAGTGTGGTGCGACGGCATGGAGATCACGCAGTTCACCTATTTCCAGCAGGTCGGCGGCATCGATTGCGATCCGGTGTGCGCGGAAATCACTTACGGCCTCGAACGGCTGGCGATGTATGTCCAGGGCGTCGAGTTCGTCTACGACCTCGCATTCAACGAACGGTTCCGCTACGGCGAGGTGTTTCATCAAAGCGAGCGCGAATTCTCGGCCTTCGATTTCGAACGGGCGGACACCGAATTGTTGTTCCGCCATTTCGCCGACGCGGAAAAGGAATGTCGGAATCTGGTCGAAGCAAAGCTTGTGTTGCCGGCCTACGATCAATGCATCAAGGCGAGCCACTGCTTCAATCTGCTGGACGCGCGCGGTGTGATTTCGGTGACCGAGCGCGCCGCCTATATCGGACGCGTGCGGGCGCTGGCCAAGGCGTGCTGCGAGGGCTGGCTCGCGAGCGACCAGGGCGCCTACACGCCGAGGTACGCGTGATGGCCGATCTTCTCCTCGAATTGTTCTCCGAAGATATCCCGGCGCGGATGCAGGCGCAGGCCGCGAAGGATCTGGAGCGCCTGGTCGTGGGAACGCTATCCGATCGTGGGCTGCTGTTCGAAGGTGCGAAGGCTTTTGCCGGTCCACGCCGGCTGACGTTGACTACACATGGCCTGCCAGCCCGGCAGCCCGACGTCAGCGAAGAGAAGAAAGGCCCGCGCGTCGGTGCTCCCGAGAAGGCAATCGAAGGCTTTCTGCGCTCAGCCGGGGTGACGCTGGAGCAATGCGAAACGCGCGATGACGGCAAGGGCACATTCTATGTCGCGGTGATCGCGCGCAAAGGCCGCGAGACGGCCGACGTTCTGGCCGAGGTCCTGCCGGAGACTTTGGCCAAACTGCCGTGGCCGAAATCGATGCGTTTCCCCGGCAGTCCGTTGCGCTGGGTGCGGCCGTTGCACTCCATCCTTTGCACCTTCGACGGGGAAATCGTGCCCTTCGAATTCGCCGGCGCGAAAAGCGGAAACACCACGCGCGGGCACCGTTTCCTGTCGCAAGGGATCATCGAAGCGCGGCGTTTCGACGATTATGTGAAGAAGCTGCGCGACGCGCACGTCGTGTTGGACGCCGACGAGCGCAAGGAGATCATCCTGCATCACGCCAAGCAGAAGGCTTTCGCGCTGGGCCTCGAACTGATCGAAGATGTCGGGCTGCTGGAGGAAGTTGCGGGGCTCGCCGAATGGCCGGTGGCGCTGGTCGGGCACATCGAGGATCGATTCATGGACGTGCCCGCAGAGATTCTTCAAACCTCGATGCGCACGCATCAGAAGTACTTTTCGCTGCGCGATGCCGGTGGTCGCGCGGCGGGGGCTCGCCTTAAGCTGGTCTCTCCGCGGAGCGATGCCAAGCTCGCCAATCGTTTTGTGGTCGTTTCCAATATGGTGACGACCGATGGCGGCAAGGAAATCGTCGCCGGCAATGAACGCGTGCTGCGTGCCAGGCTGTCGGATGCGAAATTTTTCTGGGATCACGACCGGAAGACGAAACTGGCCGATCGTGTGGAGGCGCTCAAGGATATCGTGTTCCACGCGAAAGCGGGCACGATGCAGGACCGCGTCGATCGCGTTACCTTTGTCGCGATGGTGTTGACGAAATTGTTGGGCACCGATTTTGAGGCGGTAAAGCGCGCGGCGTGGCTGGCAAAGGCGGATCTCACGACCGGCGTCGTCGGCGAATTTCCCGAACTGCAGGGCGTAATGGGCCGCTATTACGCGCTGCATGACGGCGAGCAGCCTGATGTGGCGGACGCGATCCGCGACCATTACAAGCCGCTGGGGCCGAACGACCAGGTTCCTACGGCACCGGTGTCGGTCGCCGTGGCGCTTGCCGACAAGATCGACAGCCTGGTCACACTCTGGCGGGCGGGAGAGAAGCCGACAGGTTCGAAGGATCCTTTCGCCTTGCGCCGCGCGGCGCTGGGTATCATTCGAATTATCTTGGAGAACAAACTCAGGGTCGAGCTGCTGATTCCGATATTTACGGCGATCGGTGCCGCCAAGCCGAGAGAAGAGCGTGCTTGGGAAAAGCGGATGCGCGATGCCTTCTCGAGCAATAGCCTTCTCAAAGGCTTGACGGACGATCTTCTGACCGCGGCAAGAAGGCGCCGCGACGTTGAAAAGGAAATCGGCAAAGGCTCGATGGAAGGGTTTTCCAAGAGTGACGAGGAGGCGATCGGCGAGGTCCTCGCCTTTCTCGCCGACCGTCTCAAAGTTGCGCTCAAGGAAAAAGGCATCCGGCACGACCTGATCGATGCGGTCTTTTCGCTTGGCGGCGAGGACGATCTGGTGCGCCTTGTCGCTCGTGTGGAGTCGTTGCAGTCCTTCTTGGCTTCCGACGACGGCGCCAATCTGCTCACGGCGTATCGCCGCGCGGCCAATATCCTGAAGGCGGAAGAGAAGAAGGATAAGACGTCTTATGACGGCAAGCCGGATCCGGAGACCTTGTCGCTGGCTGAAGAGAAGATGTTGTTCGTCGAACTGGCGACGGCTGCCGAACTCGTGCGCGCCGAGATTGAGCGCGAGCGGTTCGTCGACGCCATGGGCGTGATGTCGCGGTTGCGCAAACCGGTGGACGCCTTCTTCGACAAGGTTACGGTCAATGATAAGGATCCAGCGTTGCGCCAGAATCGCTTACTGTTGTTGTCGCAATTGCGCGCTGCGTTGCACCTCGTGGCTGATTTTTCGAAGATCGAAGGCTAACCGTACAGCCTTGCGAAGAAAACCACCCACAACGCGATCACTGCAAAGTTGCTGAGCGCGAAGAAGACCAGACGATGCCTGACGTTGTTGTATGTCAGGTGAATCAGGCTGTGTATGACGCGTAGGATCACGAAGGCCCAAGCGAGCACGGTCACGGGCGCGTCGTTTCTCCCGGTGACGTAAAACATCAGGCAGATGACGTAGAACAGAACCGGGGTTTCCAGCAGGTTCATGTAATTCCGGTTGGGTATCGAAACCTCGCCGGGCACCCGTGCAGACTCGCCGTATTTGAAGTCGCCCGGATCGACCTTGCCTGCAAACGCGGCGCGGAATCTGCGGACGGGAATGAGCATCAGGACGAAGAACGTCCAGAAAGCCAGCGCCCCCATCGGCAGAAATATATCTGTCTGCGGCATGAGCCCTCCGTTTTCGTCCTGTGTTCGGGTTGACCGTTGCCCCAAACCTTGCACGCCGCGAAAATAGTCGCCACGACGGCGTGGCAGATTTGTGCAGGACGTCGATGCACACGGTGCGCAATGAAATTGCGGTGCACGAATATTCGGCAGCGCCTGCAGCGTAAAATTGCAACACGGTGTGCGAAAGCGACGCACCGCGACGCAAAAATTGATTGTTAGCGTTATCAAAAAAGCGTTGACGCGATTGTCGATTCATTCGCGGATTGGGGCAACAAATTGATTTTACGCAAAAATCAGTAAGCAATTTCGCGCCTGCGTGTCACATTGCTTCCCGCTGGGGAGTACTTATGAACAGAAATATAGAGAGTCCGTCACGTCTCTCGAATGTCATGGCCCACGAATGCAGACCGTGTGATTGAATGTCCGCCCCGCAACTCTGTGCTGCGGGGATGCAAGACTGTTGTCCGGGTGCCTTAGTTTTCGACCGGATGGCCTCCATTCGTTGGCTATGACGATGTGGTCGTGATGGCGAAAACACTAGCAAGGGTAGAGAAACAATGACGAAATGGGTTTATTCGTTCGGTGACGGCAAGGCCGACGGCGAAGCGAAAATGAAGAACTTGCTCGGCGGCAAGGGAGCCAACCTTGCGGAGATGAGCAATCTTGGGCTTCCCGTTCCTCCCGGGTTCACCATCACCACCGAAGTCTGCACCTACTACTATGCCAACGGTCAGTCGTATCCGTCCGACCTTCAAAAACAGGTCGACGATGCGGTGGTGACGGTCGGCAAGCTGATGGACGCCAAGCTCGGCGATGCACAGCGTCCGTTGCTGGTGTCTGTGCGTTCCGGCGCGCGCGTGTCGATGCCGGGCATGATGGACACGGTCCTCAACCTCGGCCTCAATTCCGAAACGACGGAAGGTCTGGTCAAGCTGACCGGCAACGCGCGGTTCGTATACGATTCCTATCGCCGTTTCATTCAGATGTATTCCAACGTCGTGCTCGGCCTCGAACACGCGGATTTCGAAGAAATTCTCGAGTCCGAAAAGGAAACCAAGGGTGTCGAGCTCGACACCGAGCTGGACGCCGATGATCTCAAGAAGATCGCCGGATTGTTCAAGGAAGTCGTCAGGAAAAAGCTCGGCAAGCCGTTCCCGGACGACGTCAAGGAACAGCTGTGGGGTGCCATCGGAGCGGTGTTCGGCTCCTGGCAGGTTCCGCGCGCCAAAACCTACCGTCGTTTGAACAAGATTCCAGAGGATTGGGGCACAGCCGTCAACGTCCAGGCGATGGTGTTCGGAAACCGCGGCGACACGTCCGCGACCGGCGTCGCCTTCACGCGCGATCCGGCCACTGGTGAGAAGCTGTTATATGGCGAATTCCTGATCAACGCCCAAGGCGAAGACGTCGTCGCCGGCATTCGTACCCCGCAGGCGATCTCCAAGGTTGTGCGAGAGCGTCAGGGCGCCAAGAAGCCGTCGATGGAAGAAGCCATGCCGTCCATGTTCAAGGAACTGAAAGACATCGGCGACAAATTGGAAAGCCATTTCTGCGAAATGCAGGACGTCGAGTTCACGATCCAGGAAGGCAAGCTTTATATGCTTCAATGCCGCACCGGTAAGCGGACGGCAAAGGCGGCCTTGAAGATTGCCGTCGATATGGTCGGCGAGAAGCTGATCGATAAGAAGACGGCGATCGCACGCGTCGATCCGACGGCGCTTGATCAACTGCTGCATCCGACGCTCGATCCCAATGCGCCCAAAGAGAAGATCGCGGAGGGGCTCGCCGCATCGCCAGGCGCCGCGGTGGGCGAGGTCACTTTCACGGCGGACGAAGCCGAGAAGCGGGCTGCCGAAGGCCACGCCGTGATTCTCGTCCGCACGGAAACCAGTCCGGAGGACATCCACGGCATGCATGCGGCCAAGGGCATTCTGACGGCGCGCGGCGGCATGACCAGCCATGCGGCCGTTGTGGCCCGCGGCATGGGCCGGCCTTGCGTGGCCGGCGCGGGTGCGCTGCGGATCGACGCCGACGCCGGGACGATGGCGGCCGGTGCGGTGACGGTGAAGCGCGGCGAGGTCATCACGATCGACGGTACGGCCGGCAAGGTGTTCAAGGGCCGCGTGCCTATGCGCCAGCCCGAGTTGACGGCCGATTTCAATACGCTGATGACCTGGGCAGACGAAGTGCGCCGATTGAAGGTCTTCACCAACGCGGACACGCCGACGGACGCGAAGACGGCGCGCAGCTTCGGAGCGCAAGGCATCGGTTTGTGCCGTACCGAGCACATGTTCTTCGATGCCGAACGCATCATCGCGGTGCGTCAGATGATCCTGGCCGAAGACCGCCAGGAGCGCGAAAAAGCCCTCGCCAAATTGTTGCCGATGCAGCGCAGCGACTTCGAGGGAATTTTCAAAGAGATGTCGGGTTTGCCCGTCATCATTCGTCTGCTCGATCCGCCGTTGCACGAATTCTTGCCGCAGAAAGAAGAGGAGTTCGCATCGGTGGCCGCGGCTGCCGGCGTCAGCGTCGCCAAGCTCAAGTCGAAGAGCGTCGGTCTGCACGAGATGAACCCGATGTTGGGCCATCGCGGCTGCCGCCTCGGCGTCACCTATCCGGAAATCACGGAGATGCAGGCGCGAGCCATTCTGGAAGCGGCCCTCAACGTGCAGGATAAAGGCGTCGACGTGCACGTCGAGATCATGATCCCGCTCGTCGCGTTCAAGACCGAACTTGACGCGTTGAAGGATCGCATCGAGGCAATTGCCGCCGACATCAAGAAGGAGCGCGGAAAGTTGCCGCACTACAAGATCGGCACCATGATCGAACTTCCGCGCGCTGCCTTGCGCGCCGGCGAGATCGCCGAGACGGCGGAGTTCTTCTCCTTCGGCACCAATGACCTGACGCAAACGACGCTGGGCATGAGCCGCGATGACGCCGGCGCCATCCTGGCGGAGTATCTGACGAAGGGTGTGATCACGCGCGATCCGTTCGTCACCATCGATCGTGACGGCGTCGGCGAGCTCATCAAGATCGCCGCGCAGCGCGGTCGCGCGACGCGTCCCGACATCTCGATCGGCATCTGCGGCGAGCATGGTGGTGACCCGGAATCGATCCTGCTTTGCCATGAATCGGGTCTCGATTACGTCTCGTGTTCACCATTCCGAGTCCCGGTGGCGCGACTTGCTGCCGCACAAGC
>JAGWVX010000154.1 GCA_018970685.1 Alphaproteobacteria bacterium
GGTTTTTGGGTCGTTTGTGATGACGGAGTAAACAATCCTTGAACACGGCCGCCCGTCCCGTTGGCCCCACCGAGTACGGCCTGTCCGGTGATCAGATTGACCGTCAGAAGCGCACCCCGCATGACGTTCTGGTTTTTGGTCAGCACGACGTGGCCCGACAGCGTGACGACACGAGGATTGACGTCGTAGACGGCGCCGTCGCCGGTCGCCGTTCCGGACGGCGCCGTCACCACCACCCCGCCCTGTGCGAAAATCTTTGACGCCTTTCCGTCCACGACGTTGATGCGCACGGCGTCGGCGCGCATGCGTACTTCGCCTTGATGGACCACAACGTCGCCCGAATAAGTTGCGGTCTTAGCGTTCTCGTCCGCGCTGAAATTGTTGGCCGTCACTTCAATCGGCGCATTGGGATCTTTCAACATACCAAAAGAGGTATGCGCGCTCTGGTCCGCGTAAGCGATAACGCCGAACGCCAGAAACGCCGCGAACGTCAAAGCCAGGCGCATCATCGCTTCACTCTCTTCGGATACATAATCATGTGTACGTGGCCTTTAAGGATCACGCGGCGTTTGGCCCGGTCGATTTGAAAGTTGTCGGCCCGAAACGAACCTAGCGGCCCCTGCCCCGTGACTTTCTGCTCACCCTTGAAGATGCCATGCCGCAAATCCGCATCAGCGCTTTGAGTATGAAGCTCATAGCCGGTATCGGTGTAGACCGAGAGCCCACCGCCGAGTTTCAGCGTGCTGGCGTCCATATCAAAAAATCCGCGTGCCGCCGAGGCGTTGATCCACTGGTTTCCGTCAAGCTGGATGTCAGCATCGACTTTCTCCAACGTGGCTTGCCGACGGTTCTTGGCGTTCTGAATCGCGGCGGCGGCCGTGATCGTGAAAGGATTCCCCTTGCCGTCCGTTCCCGTTAGACGAGGCTTGATCATCGCCAGATCGTTACGGATCGTACCCGTCCGCTGATAGGTCAGCGACATGCGATCCTGATCCTGGTGACGCGGGATGACGGAATAGGCGATCACCGAAGCCAAGACGGCTGCTGCCGCAACGGGCAGCGCGCGCTTCATGAACGCGACAAAGCGCGTGTAGCGCAGAGCGTCGAGCGCCGTGCCGCGCGTCCGCTCCGTCCAATCTCTGAGCGGATGCCCGCCGGTCTCCGCCTCCTTCGTCTCCAGAGGTTCGGCGATCGCTTCGCGTCCGAATCCTTCGCGCGCCATCTACTGCAATCCAGCCCGCAGGCAATCGTGGATATGAAGAATCCCGACGGGTTTCTTCGTCTTGTCCTTGGGATCGAGAACGAAAAGCTGCGTGATCTTCTTTTCGTTCATATAAGCCAACGCTTCGGCGGCCAGCTGGTCGACGTGGGCGACCTTGGGGTTGCGCGTCATCACCTCGGCCGCCTTGCTCGCCCGAAGATCGCGGTCCCAGTTCCGGCGCAAATCGCCGTCGGTGATGATGCCGACCAGCACGCCTTTTTTGTCTGTCAGGCCGACGCAGCCGAAGTGGCACCGTTCCATCGCCGACAACGCGTCGCGTAGGGACGCACCCTCTTCCGCCAGCGGCAGGTCACCCGCGCTGTGCATCAGATCGGAAACGCGGATCAGCGCGCGGCCCAACGAGCCGCCGGGGTGCAGGTCACGGTATTGGTCGGCGGAAAAATCGCGCCGCTCCATCAGCGCCACCGCCAGCGCGTCGCCAAGCACCAGCATCAAGGTCGTCGACGTGGTGGGGGCCAGTCCATTCGGGCAAGCCTCGCGCACCTTGGGCAACACCAGCGCAACGTCCGCCGCTTTGAGGAGCGTCGATTCGAGATTGCTGGCCACGCCGATCAAGGGAATACGGAAGCGTTTGGCGTGCGTGATGAGATCGGAAAGCTCTGCGGTTTCGCCACGCCACGACAACATCAGCAGTGCGTCCAGACGGGTGACCTCGCCGAGATCGCCGTGACTGGCTTCCGCCGGATGAACGAAATGCGCCGGCGTGCCGGTGGAGGCGAAGGTGGCGGCGATCTTGCGCCCGACCAGACCGCTCTTCCCCATGCCGCTGACGATGACGCGCCCCTTCACGGCGAGCAGCGCATCGACCGCGCGGGTGAACTGTCCGTCGAGCGCCGTACCAAGCGCCTCCAGCGCCTCGCCCGCACAATCAAGGACGCGCCGCGCCGCAGCAAGGTCGCCGGACGTTTGCGACGCAGCGGTGATGGTCTTGATGTTGACGGGACGCATTTCGAGACCTTGCTGTGCTCTGCCGGACCTTCCGGCTGCTGACTAAGCTACTGGCATCACGAGGTAAACGCCGCGGGCCCCGGCCGCAAGCGAAATTCATGCCAAGTGTGAACAAAAGCGCGGTCGGGTTCAAGGCAGCATATATACTTAGGGTGAATGCGCTGTTCGTAAAAACCCATGCTCTGAGCGAAAAACTCGGCGTGGCGACAATCAATGCGCGAAGATATCCACCTCGCCCCAACCGGAAAGATCGAGATCTACCCGCGCCGGCAGGAAATCGAAGCAAGCCTTGGCTAGTTCGGTGCGCCCCTCGCGCGCCAGCATGGCGTCTAGCGTGTCTTTCAGCCGATGCAGATAGGCGACATCGTTCGCCGCATAGGCAAGCTGACGCTCGGTCAGTTCGGCCGCACCCCAGTCCGAGCTCTGCTGCTCTTTTGAGAGATCGACCGCCAGCAGTTCTTTCACCAGATCCTTCAAGCCGTGCTTGTCCGTGTACGTACGAACGAGCTTAGAGGCAATCTTGGTGCAGTAGACGGGTTTGGTATCCACGCCGAGATAACGCTTGAACATCGCCATGTCGAAGCGCGCGAAATGGAAGAGTTTCAGAATCTGCGGATCGGCCAGCATCTGCTTCAGGTTGGGCGCGGCGTAGGCGCCGCGTTCGAACCGCACGGCGTGGCAGACACCGTCACCTGTAGAAAGCTGCACCAGGCACAGCCGGTCGCGGAAGGGATTGAGGCCCAGGGTTTCGCTGTCGATAGCGACGATGGGGCCGAGCTGCAGTCCGCCGGGCAGATCGTTCTTGTAGAGTTTGATTTTCAAGCGATTCAGTCCATTTCGATGCGCGACACCTAATCGTAGGCGAGTCCGCTTGCCACCGCAACGCGGCGAAGCGAGCCCTGGTCAGAAGTAACGGATGAGCTGGAAGATCGCGCTTGTATCGCTCGGCAGACTGCCCCACTCGCTGCGACGGCCGCCGAAGCTGCTGCCGACGTAGCCGCCGATAGTCCAGAGATCGGACAGATAATAGCCCGCCGAGACCTGCGCTAAGCAGGAGCCGTCATACAGATTGACAAAGGATATCGTGCTGAGTTCGAGGTTCGGTACGAACGCGTCCTGCCAGTCGGCGCGGAGGAAAACCTGATGCCGCGTCATCGGCTGCTGTTGATCGGAAGCATAACCGCGCACGTACCATAGTTCGGGTGCAGCGGCTGGATCAGCCGTACCGATGTCGAACCAGTTGTGCCAATCGGTCTGTGCGAAGCCGGCCTCATGATAATGGTATTCAAGATTCAGCGTGACCTTCTCGACGCTTGTCCAGGAAGCGCCAACGGCCAGATCATTTTGGAATGCCCTGGCAGTCAAGGTCGGGGGCAGGACGGGCGTAGCCGGGAGCAACGTGCCGGTCGCCTTACCGAAGGCGACGGCCTGCGCGATGAGGTTTGGCGCCGCGCCGCCCGCCCATTCCGCATAGGCGATGATGCTCTGGCCGACGGGATGGGAGATATTGAAACCAAACTTCGTGCGCCCACTCTCATGATAAACCAGCAGCTGTGGGCTGAGCTCTTCGATTTCGAAATTGAGGGCGAGCAGGAAACGGTCGGCGGTGTTGGTCTGATCGAAACTTGGGTCCATTGCATTTGGGAGCGCACCCGTAATGGCTCTTGGCGTATGGACCTTCGGCGCATAGGCGAAAGTCAACGAACCTCCGTCCCAGATCGTCTGCGCCCGCAACATCAGCGTACCGAACCGGTCCTCGCGCAAAGCCGAAGGATCGGCGGAGGCTTGGGCCACCGCGGTGCGCGTCTTGAAAAAATCCGTCGGGTTGAAGCCGAGCGCAATGCCGTTCTTGAGGTTTATACGGCCGAATTCCAGATAGGTGCGGGTGAGCGGTTCCCAGGTCAGATAGACCTCGCGGAGGTTGTTGCGCAGCGCCTCTGACGGGAACGAGATGCTATTTGCCTCGGTGAAGTTGAACCGGTCGCTGTAGGTCAAAGTCAGCCCATCGCCGAGCGACCATTGATCGAAGGCGTCGAAGCTCAGGCGGTTTTCCCAATCGGACGGCGGAGGCGATGGCGACGCAACCGCCAGCATGCCGCGTGCCGACGATAGAACAAAGTCGTTCTCCAAAAAGTACTTGCCATGCGCATCGATATTCGGCGCCGGAGCGGCGGGTTCGCTTTCCACGGCTTGCGGGATCCGATCGAGGTCGCTGTTCTCCTGCGCCATGGCGGGCGTAACCGCACATAGTACCAAGCAAAGGGCGACCACGGCCCGCATCAGTTGACTTTGACGCGCGGCAGATACTCCCGCTGGAACCAAGCGTCGGGAATGTCCTGCGCCTGCATATCTGCATTGGTCATCGTGGTCACCAGATTCTGGTCCACGGCGTCGATGATAATAGTTTCACCCGGCCGCATGCCGCCTAGCTGTTCGGTGTATTTGTGATAATAAGCAATTTTCAACAACCGGCCGCTATCGGAATAGAACTTGCCTTTCACCGGACGAAAAGTCCCCTTCTCTACCCAGTATTCGATCCGACTGTAGACAGCCTCGTCGCTCGCCGCCTTGAGATCGAGATGCCAGCAGTCGCGGTTCTTGCGGTCGGCGTCTTCCAGTGTTTCTTCGCCAATCAGCTTCGCCGTGTAATCCTTGGCGAGATTGGCCGTGACCACATCGCCATCGGATGCTTGCCCCATCAGCCGCTGCTGCGGCGAGATACGGACGCTGACCTTCGACGACGGATCGTAGAACCACATATTGCTGCCGTTCATTAGCACCATCTTGCCGCTGTCGCGCGGCGGATCGACATAGCGCACAAGATTGCTGAACTGATGGGTTTGCTTGTCCTCCTTGGCGAAAACCACCAGCACTACTCGGTCGGTCGGCTTGCCGTTGGTGTATTCAACCAGCGTATTGGTCAGACGAAACGGCTGGCCGGGATTACGGACCTTATCCGCGGCTGCGACGATGTCATGCGCGCTCAACGGCGCGGTCTGGCAATGCGCGCCCGCAATCGTGAATGCGGCGATGGCGACACCGATCAAAATGTTTTTCACCGGACGACCTCAGACATGGCGCAGCGCGTCGACGACTTTCATACGCGCGGCACGGTTAGCGGGAACGAGCGAACCGATGGTAGCGATCAGCACAAGGCTGACCCATACCTTGGTTAGCAGCCAATAATCTCCGGTCAGGAGCATGATCGGAACCGACCGCGCCTGGCCAGGCGGCGTGTACATGATATGGGCGTGATTGAACCAAACCGACAAAAACGATGCCACGATCACGCCGGCGGTCGCACCGATCAGGCCAAGCATCCAACCCTCGATGAGGAACTGGCGACGAATGCCGCCGCGCCGCACACCCATGGCGCGCGCCGTGCCGATCTCGTTAGTGCGTTCCATGACGCTCATGCTCATCGTGTTGACGATGGTGAAAACTACGATGGTGCCCATAATGACCGACAAGAAGACAAACATCGTTGATAGGAAATTACGGATCGGGATGTACTGCGAATTCAGCTCTGTGAAGTCGTGCACTTCCAGCGGAAGCTTGTGCTCGGCAAATAGCGCATTCAAGCGAGCACGGGCCCGCTCCATATCTTCGGTTCGATGAAGCTGGACAACAATGGACACCGCCTTATGTTCGCCACGGCCGTAGAGCAAGTCCTGGGCAAGCGGCAGATTCATGCCGATGAAGGAATCGTCTAGTTCACGGATGCCCTGGTTCTGGGCTTGGTTCACGTAGAACGTAACGACATTGGGCGCACCGCCGGCCGTCGCGCCAAGCAGATCAAGGCGCGGAAGCGATTCTATGGGTGTTGCTTCGGACGGTTGACGGTCGCGTGTAGCAAGTTCAGTCAAGTTGACCGAGGGCGCGGGTGCATTACTGATAATAGTTTCAGACTGTTTTGGCATCGGCGGACAATCGGCAATCTTCAGTGGCCGGCAGAGTCCTAAAATGCGCGCCATTCCCATGCCGATGATACCGTGGTTGATGTCGCTGTCGCGCAGACCGAGCGGCGGGATGTGGTATCCGCGATTGATGCCATACTCATCCCAGTGGCGCATCTTGTCGCGATCAGACGGTACAAATCCGGTGCCGAAAAAAGTCTTAGAGGCATCGATGGAAAAATTCCCCGCGATTCCGAACAGTGAAACCGTGGGCGTCACAACGTTTAGCATCGGCTTTAGCACAGGATCGTCCTTGATCAACTGGATGACCGAACGGTAGTTCGAGATGCTGTAGGCTGCCGGGTTGCCGCTGCCGAAGTCGAAATAACCCTTCTGGAACACCGAAAGATGTCCGACGCCTATCACCGCTTGGGTCTGCAACCCCAGAAACGTAAAGTCGTTGTATTCGCCGAACAGGATAAGCGCGACAGCGCCAACCGCGATCGCCGAAGCCGTCATCAGCGAGCGGCGGCCGTTGCGTAGAATGTTTCGGAAAGCGATCTTAAGGAGCATCATTGACCGTTCCCCCTGCGCTGTTCGACCAGCTGGCCGTCGCGGATGACGAAGGTGTCCTCGGCGCGCGAAATGAGCTGCGGATCGTGCGAGGAAAAAATGAAACTCACTTTCTGCTCGCGCTGTACCTTGTGCATCAGTTCGATGATCTGCTCGCCAGTGTGGCTGTCGAGATTGGCTGTCGGCTCATCGGCCAGCACGATCTCGGGATGCTTAACAAGGGCACGCGCGATGGCGACGCGCTGTTTCTGGCCGCCGGAGAGCTGGTTGGGGCGATGACGACGCTGGTCCGCAAGTCCGACGGATTCGAGCATC
>JAGWVX010000155.1 GCA_018970685.1 Alphaproteobacteria bacterium
TTCTTCGCGCTGCTCAAGCCGCGCGTGATGTCGCTCGTCGTCTTTACCGGGCTGGCGGGGATCGTCGTCGCGCCGGGGCATGTGCATCCCCTGGTCGCCTTCAGCGCCTTGCTCTGTATCGCCGTCGCGGCGGGCGCCTCCGGCGCGCTCAACATGGCGTATGACAGCGACATCGACGCGCTCATGTCGCGCACGGCTGGCCGCCCCATTCCGATGGGCCGCATCGCGAGGGAAGACGCGCTGGCCTTCGGCTGGACGCTTGCCGTGGGCGCGGTGACGCTGATGGAGCTGTTCGTCAACGATTCGGCCGCCGCGCTGCTCGCCTTCACGATCTTCTTCTATGTCGGCGTCTACACGCTTTGGCTCAAGCGGCGCACGCCGCAGAACATCGTCATCGGCGGCTTGGCGGGAGCTTTGCCGCCGGCCATCGGCTGGGCCGCGGTGACCGGCACGCTGTCGCTGCAGCCGCTGCTGCTGGTCGCCATTATCTTCCTGTGGACGCCGCCCCACTTCTGGGCGTTATCGCTGTTCCGTTCCGAAGACTACGCGCGCGCCGGGGTGCCGATGCTGCCCGTCGTCCGCGGCAAGCGCTCGACGCGCCGGCATATCCTCGTCTATGCGCTGATCCTGGCGCCGCTCGGCGTCGTGCCTGCGGTGATCGGGATGGCCGGACCGCTGTATTTGACAGCCGCAGCGGGATTGGGCGGGCTTCTGCTGTGGCGTGCCGTCCGCACCTTGCACGAGACCGATGAAACGCGCGAGCCTGCAGCGCGAAGGTTGTTCGCCGTTTCGATTTTCTACCTGTTTTCATTGTTCGCGGCGTTGCTCGCCGAACACCTCGTTGGGATCGTGCCGCTGCATGTTTGGATGTGATGCGATGTCCTATGACGGGCGTAACGAACGCGAGCGGCGCAAGCGCAATCTTGCGATTGCCGCGGTGTTGTTCGGCTTGGTGGTTCTGTTTTTCATGATGACGTTGGTGCACGTGCATCCGTAATCGAAGGGGTCTGTTCATGGCGCATGGTCAAGTGAAGCACGACTATCATCTGGTCGATCCCAGCCCGTGGCCGTTCGTCGGTGCGCTCGGCGCGTTCACCATGCTGGTCGGCGCGGTGTTCTGGATGAACCGGACCTATACCGACTTCTTCGGCCTGCCGGTGAACGGACAGCCTTGGATATTCGTCGCCGGGCTGGTGCTGGTCCTCTACACGATGGCCGGCTGGTGGCGCGACGTCATCTCGGAATCCGTCGTTCGCGGCGACCACAAGCCGGTGGTCAAACTGGGCCTGCGCTTCGGCATGGTGCTGTTCATCGCCTCCGAAGTGATGTTCTTCGTCGCTTGGTTCTGGGCTTATTTCAACACCGCGATCTTCCATAACGATGTCGGCATCTCGACTTGGCCGCCGTCGGGCATCGTCACGTTGGACCCCTGGCATTTTCC
The DNA here is from genome assembly GCA_018970685.1 of Alphaproteobacteria bacterium. Classification (GTDB taxonomy): domain Bacteria; phylum Pseudomonadota; class Alphaproteobacteria; order Micropepsales; family Micropepsaceae; genus Rhizomicrobium. Next base: position 1,442 of record JAGWVX010000155.1, read on the forward strand.
GCTGCTCAACACGTTGATCCTGCTCACCTCGGCGACGTCGGTGACCTGGGCGCATCACGCCTTGCAGAATGGCGACCGCAAGGGCGCCATCCAGGGCCTTTTGCTCACCGTTCTGTTCGGAGTGTCCTTCACCTGCATTCAGGCCTACGAATATTCCCATGCGCCGTTCACCTTCGGCTTCAACGGCGCCGCACTGGCGCCGTTCACCGATGCGGCGCACGCCAATCTGTCGGTGGGCGTGGGCAACCTCGGCGCCATCTACGGCTCGACCTTCTTCATGGCGACGGGCTTCCACGGCTTCCACGTCATCGTCGGCACGATCTTCCTGATCGTCTGCCTGGGGCGCGCCATCGCCGGCCAGTTCACGCCGACCCGCCATTTCGGCTTCGAGGCTGCCGCATGGTACTGGCATTTCGTCGATGTGGTCTGGCTGTTCCTGTTCACCTGCATCTACGTGCTGGGGCAGGGGCCGGTAACCTCTTGAGCGAGCCGGCCGTCGCGCGCGCCGCGCTGCTGGGCCTTTGCCCCCGCTGCGGCAAGGGCAAACTGTTCGACGGCTATTTGAAGGTGGCGCGGCGCTGTTCCCAATGCGATCTCGACTACGCGATGTTCGATGCGGGCGACGGTCCGGCGGTGTTCGTCATCCTGATTGTGGGCGCGATCGTCTGCGCCGGCGCGCTGTTCGTCGAATTCACCTACCAGCCGCCCTATTGGGTGCATGCCGTGCTGTGGATACCGATCACGGCGATTCTGACCTTCAGCCTGCTGCGCCTCGTCAAAAGCCTCCTGCTGGTGTTGCAGTATAAGAACCGGGCGGGCGAAGGCCGCTTGACGGAATAACGCCAAGCCGCCTCGCCCCTGCGCCGAGGTAACATACGCCATGCCCTATTTCCGTCCGCTCCCCTTCCTGACGCTCGTCTGCACGATGATGTTCGCCGTCCTGCTCGGGCTCGGCTATTGGCAGCTGCATCGCCTGCACTGGAAGCTTGGGCTGATCGCCGAAGTCCACAGCCGCCTCACGCTGCCGCCTGTCTCGCTGGACAAGGCGCTGGCGATGGGCGGCCTCGCCCAGTATCGCCGTGTCGCTCTCGGCGGACATTTCGAGAATGCCGGAGAAGTTTACGTCTATACCACCGGGCCCCATGGCGGGCCCGCCTACCACGTGCTCACGCCCTTTGTGACCGACGACGGACGCACGCTGCTGGTCGATCGCGGCCTGGTGCCTGAGAGCCGTTTGAATCCGGAGGCGCGTGCGCCCGGGCTGCTGATGGGAGAACGCCGTATCGTCGGCGTCTGGCATTCGCCTGACGCGCGCGGGGTCTTCACGCCGCAGCCGGATCTTGCGCGTCGCATCTGGTACTCGCCGGACGTCAAATCCATCGCCGCAGCCGAGCACATGAAGCTGGCGACGGACGTGCTGGTGGAAGCCGACGCCGCGCCGAACCCGGGCGGCTGGCCGGAAGGCGGGCAAACAAAGGTCACCTTTCGCAATGAGCATATGCAGTATGCTCTGACTTGGTTCGGCATGGCCGGCGGACTGCTCGGCGTCTATCTGGCCTTCCATATCAGCCGGGGCCGGCTGGGGTGGAGGAGGCGAACGTAACGTGCAAAAGCCTTCGGACGATTACGGCGACCGGCAACGGATCAATCTCATTGTCTTCGCGATCGCCGCTGTCATCGTCGTCGCGACGGTGGCATTGATGCTCATGCTCAAGCACGGGGTTGATCTGCAAGACTGTTTCGCGGCCGGGCATCGTCATTGCGCCCCGATCGACGAGAGCCGGTAACCACTTTCCTCCGACGATACACTTGCCGTGGGTGGACTCTGTCCGAAGAGACCCCCTAAAAGGCGTCTTTCGGATGGTTTTCCCCATGCGTTATGTCAGCACCCGCGGAACGGCTCCGCCGCAATCCTTCGCCGAGATGCTGCTGGCCGGGCTGGCGCCCGACGGCGGCCTCTACCTGCCGGAGGCATGGCCGCATTTTGCGCCGGCTGAGATCGCGGCCTTCGCGGGTCAGCCCTATACACAGGCCGCGCGCCAAGTGCTCGGGCGTCTGGTCGGAGACTCGTTCGCGCTTGCCGAGCAGGCCGTCGACATCGCGGACGCCTATGCGGGCTTCGACGACAAACGCATCGCCCCTTTGGTCCAGATCGGTCCCAACCTGTTCCTGATGGAGTTGTTCCACGGGCCGACCTTCGCCTTCAAGGATATCGCCTTGCAGGTGCTCGGGCGGATGTTCGCGCGCGCGCTGGCGAAGCGCGGCGGCCGCGCCACCGTTCTGGCGGCGACTTCCGGCGATACGGGATCCGCTGCGATTGCGGCGCTGGGCGGCTTGGACAACATCGAAGTGTTCGTCCTGCATCCCAAGGGGCGCGTGAGCGAAGTGCAGCGTCGCCAGATGACGACCGCGCCTTTCGCCAACGTCCACAACGTCGCGGTGGAAGGGACCTTCGACGATTGCCAGGCCATCGTGAAGGCGTTGTTCGCGGAAACCGATTTCGCGCACGCCGTCAATCTGACCGCGGTGAACTCGATCAACTTCGCGCGCATCGCCGCGCAGAGCGTCTATTACTTCACCGCCGCGGCGCAGCTCGGCGTGCCGCCCGTCTTCGTCGTGCCGACCGGCAATTTCGGCGACGTGTTCGCCGGCGAGGCGGCCACGCGCATGGGCCTCGCGGTCGAAAAGTTGATCGTCGCCACCAACGCCAACGACATCATGGCGCGTGCGCTGAACGACGGCGTCTACGCTTCCGGCAATGCGCGCCCTACGCTCAGCCCGTCGATGGATATTCAAGTCGCGAGCAATTTCGAGCGCGCGCTGTTCGAAGCCTCTGGCCGCGACGTCAAATGGCTGCGCGAGGCGATGGCGCGCTTCGCCCAAGAGAAGAGTTTGACGCTGCCGGAAACTATTCGCGCGGCCTTGCGCGTGCGCTATGCCGCCGCGCGCTGCGACGACGAGCAAACCTTGGCGGCGATCGCCCGCGTTCGCGCCGAAACCGGCCGCTTGATTGATCCGCATACGGCCGTTGGCGTGGCGGCCGCATACAATCAAAGGTTGCATTCAAAAGGTCCGGTTGTTGTCCTATCTACGGCCCATCCGGCCAAGTTCCCCGACGCGGTTCGGCAAGCCACGGGGCTGATTCCCCCGGCGCCACCGAGGCTTAGCGCGGTGTTGTCGGCGTCAGAAAAAATAGTCGATTTGTCCGCGGACAAGGGCTTGGTTCGGGCCCTCATCGAGGCTAGATTGCCTCCATCATGAAAGCAGAAATAACTCGTATTTCCAATGGGTTGGTTGTTATCACTGATCCGATGGTGCAGCTCGAGAGCGCCGCTGTCGGCGTGTGGGTGAACTGCGGCGCGCGCAATGAAACCGCGCCGCTGATGGGCGTCTCGCACATGCTCGAGCACATGGCGTTCAAAGGGACGCGGCGCCGTTCGGCGCGCGACATCGCCGAAGAGATCGAAGCCGTCGGCGGTTTTCTCAACGCCTATACGAGTCGTGAGCAGACAGCCTTCCACGCGCGGGCGTTGAAAGTGGACGTGCCGTTGGCGCTCGACATCCTCGTGGACATTCTCACCGAGCCGACCTTCGATCCGACCGAACTCGATCGCGAACGTCAGGTCGTGCTGCAGGAGATCGGCCAGGCCTTCGACACGCCGGACGAGATCATCTTCGACCACCTTCAGACCGTCGCTTATCCCGATCAGCCGATGGGGTGGCCGATCCTGGGCGAGGAGAAGACCGTCTCGGCTTTCGGGCGCGACGATCTGTTCACCTATATGGGCGCCAATTACCGCGCCGGCGCCATGACGCTGATTTCGTCGGGCGCCGTCGCGCACCAGGATCTGGTGCGCATCGCCGAGGATAAATTCGCCAAGCTCGTTCCCGGCGAGCCGCAGACGCCGCTGCCCGCGCGTTACGTGGGCGGCGAGATGCGCGTGCCGGGCGATTTGGAGCAGGCGCATATCGCCATCGCTTTCCCGGGCGTTTCGGCGCTCGACCCGGATTACTACGTGTCGCAGGTTTATGTGACTGCGCTGGGCGGCGGCATGTCTTCGCGCCTGTTCCAGGAAGCGCGCGAACGGCGCGGCCTCTGCTATTCGATCTACGCCTTCGCGAACAGCTCCAACGACAGCGGTATCGTCGGCGTCTACACGGGCACCGGCGAGAACGAGGCGGCCGAGATCGGCGCGGTGGTGGCCGGCGAAATGGCCGCGCTCGCCGAAACGGCGACCGAGGCCGAAGTCGCGCGCGCCAAGGCGCAGTTGAAATCGAGCCTGCTGATGGGCCTGGAGCGTCCCAGCACGCGCGCCGAAATGATCGCCGGCCATATCTACAATTATGGCCGTGTGCTTCCGGTCGAAGAGTTGACGGCGAAACTCGACTCCATCGATGCTGCCGCAGTGCGCCGCTTTGGAGCGCTGATGATGGTCTCGGAATCGCCGGCGATTGTAACAGTCGGTCCTGCCCGTAAGTTCGAACGCTACGACCTGTTCGCGGAGCGCTTTGGTTCCAAGGCGAGGATGCGTGCCGCCGAATGAACACAGGTCCTATGGCATTTATGCGAGGGCTGACGTTTCCCGGCGGACAGCAGCCGGTGATCCGTGGGGGCGACGTCTACATGCGTTATCCGCGTATGGCGGATTATCTGCATTGGTCGCGGCTGCGCGGCGAAAGCCGGGCGTTTCTTACGCCGTGGGAACCGTCCTGGGCCACTGACGAGCTGACCAAGGGCGCTTTCCGCCGACGCATCAAGCGCTACCAGAAGGAAGCCCGTTTGGACTCGGCGTATGCCTTCTTCGTCTTCCGCGGCGAGGACGATGCGCTGATGGGCGGGTGCACGCTGTCGAATGTGCGGCGTGGTGTCACGCAATGCTGCGCACTGGGCTATTGGATCGGCGAACGCTTCGCGCGCCAGGGCTACATGTACGACGCCGTCAAGGCGCTTTTGCCCTTCGTGTTCTCCACGCTGGGCCTGCATCGGGTCGAGGCGGCCTGTCTGCCCAGCAACGAGCCGTCCAAGAGCCTTCTGCAGAAGGCCGGTTTCCGCCAGGAGGGGCTCGCACGCCGTTACCTGCAAATTAATGGCGAGTGGCGCGACCATGTCCTATTTGCTTTGCTGGAGGACGAGGCGCGCGTAGGTTAGCGCCCCCGAAGCGGAAAACGGACCCTTGATCAGACGTTTGGCCATCGCTGTCGCCTTCGCCGTTGCGTTCATGAGCGGCATCGGTGCGGCGCCGCCGCCACCGCCAGCCATCACGCCGGCACCGGCCCCAAGTCATAGCGTGGACCTCGGCAATTCCCTGGGCGTTCTCGAGCTGCAAGGCGACCTCCTGCCGTTCCGGGAAGGCGCCAAGGCCGACTCCACGTCCTGGTACACGTTTACCGCCGTCAACAACTCCAAGCAGCCGACTACGCGTGTGCTGCGGGCGGGCCAGCCTCCGGGCGCCTCGCTGGCGATCTTCCCGCGCGGCATGCGCCCGATGGTGATGCAAGTCGAAAGCGCGGCGCCGGGCGTCGGCATCGAGCGCTCCAACGCCTACGGGCGACAC
>JAGWVX010000156.1 GCA_018970685.1 Alphaproteobacteria bacterium
ATTCCTAGGGCTTGCCGTAGTTTCCAGCGAAAAAGCGGGTCTTCCGCGCGCACCACACATCGTGATGGATAAACGGGTGCCGACGCGGCACCCGCTTTTTCTTTGGGCGCACGGCCCACGCGATTCGGCCGGCCGATGGCCGCGTTAACAAATCAAGTGCGGAACAGCGCCATTTTTCCGTCATCTGTTAACTGCATGCTGCCCCGGAACGAGACAAACCGTCCGGCGATTGGTTATCTTGGGGCGATGCAGCCGAGATCGAACATTTCCACGTTGAAGGCCCTGAGCCTCGTCTATCTGGCGAGCGCCTCCGCCTTTTGCGTGGCGATCGCGATCAACTCGGGAACCCGGATTCCCGGCGCGGAGAAGATGGTCGCTCTGGCTGCTCCTCTGGCGAAAGCGGCGGCCGCCACCCTGAACGAAAAAGCCGTCCAGCCGTCTGTCGCCTGGGCGGTCCGCAAGGACAAGGAACTCTTCGCCTGGATGGTGCGGTTGAATCCGCCCGCTGCTTTGTCGCCTGAGAAGGCGCCGGTCGCCGTCGCGAAGAAGGAGCCGGCCAAGGCGCCGCCGCGGCTGGTGGCGAATGCCGCGCCGGCCCTGCGTCCCGCCATCCTGGGTGCGCCGCAGAAGCAGGTGGCCGCGCCGCCCGAACCGCATCTCTCGCTCGATCTGGCGCCGCAGGCCCCGGAACCGCCGAACCTGACGCCGGCGCCCGAGGTCAATCCGCCGGACCCCGCCGAGCTGACGCGCGTGCTCTCGCATATGAAGCTCAGCCTGACGAAGGAGCTCTACGAGAATTTCGATCTCTTCCTTTATGTCAGCAAGGCGGACCACGGCCCCTGGTCGCAGCGCATGTATGTGTTTCAGAAGCAGGCGAGCGGCGATCTGAAGATGTTGTACGACTTCCCGGTCTCGACGGGCCGCGAAGTGCCGACGCCGGGGCCGACCGGCCGTCTGCTGACGACCAATACGCCGCCGGGCTATTACGAGCTCGATCCCGACCGCATGTACAGGCGCTACCATTCGCACGAATGGAACCAGCCGATGCCTTACGCCATGTTCTTCACCTGGGAGAAGAACGGCTATCAGACGGGGCTGGCGATCCATGGCGCTACGGGTGCGGACATTTCCCTGCTCGGTCAGCGCGCCAGCGCCGGCTGCGTGCGTCTCGATCCGCGCAACGCACGGCTCCTGTTCCAGCTGATCCACAAGGACTACAAGGGCCTGGCGCCGCGCTTCGCCTATAACCGGCGCACCGCCACGATGAGCAATGACGGTCTGCTCATGCACGACAAGGCCGGCAATCTGCAGTTCGCCGAGGGCTATAAGGTTCTCGTGTTCATCGAAAACAACGGCGGCGACAACATCGTCGCGGCGCTGTTCTAGCTCCGGCGCAGCTCGTACAGCGCGATCGCCGCGGCGTTCGACACGTTGAGGCTTTCCATCGCGGCGTCGATCGGCACGAAGGCGGCCGTGTCGCAGCGTTCGCGCACCAGCTTGCGGATACCGGATCCTTCGGAGCCGAGCACGATGGCGATATCGCCGGTGCCCGCTGCGTCCTTGAGCGCGGATTCGCCGTCGCCGGCGAGGGCGACGCGCCAGAAGTCGAGAGCGGCGAGCTTCTCCAATGTGCGGGCGATGTTGACGACCGTGACGACGGGCACGATGTCGAGCGCGCCGGATGCCGCCTTGGCCAGTGCGCCGGATTCCGGCGGGGCGTTGCGGTCCTGAACCACCACGGCGGAAACGCCGAACGCGGCCGCGGTGCGCAGGATGGCGCCGGCATTGTGGGGATCGGAGATCTGGTCGAGCACCAGCACGATGCGCCGGCGCGGCGAGGGCGCCAGGGCGTCCTCGAGGCTGAGTTTGGGCAACGGCTCGCAGGCGAGGGCGACACCTTGATGGACCGCACCGGCCGGCAGCAGACGGGCGACGGCGTCGCCATCCACGACTTCATGGCGGACGCGGCCGAGCAGCTTGCTGCCGATCTCCTCGGCGGCGCGGGCGGTGAGCACGGCGCGCTTGACCTTGCGCCGGGGATTGGCGAGGGCGGCACGCACGGTGTGCAGGCCGTAAAGCCAATGCCCTTCGGCGGCCTTGGCGTCCGGGCGGGGGTAGAAATGGCGGCGGTCTTTGGGGGCGGGTTTTCTGGACATGACGGGGGCTTATAGAGGAGTGCCGCGCCGTGGCAATCGGCCGTCCTGCTTGCCTTCCCCGGCCGGCTGGGTCTAGCCTTTGGCCGCAACGGTCGTGGGGGCAAAAAATTGGCCTTTCCCGCGGAAGTGGTCTATTGACACACCTAAGCATTTGACGAATAACCCCCGGTCCGCAGCCCAACATTGGAAAGGCGCTTATTAACGTTCGTGAGGGTCACGGACGCTTCTCGTGCGCCGACGGTGGCTGGCGTGTAAGCGGTTGTGCCAGTTGAGTTTTTCCCGGAGGGGTGCCCGAGTGGCTAAAGGGGACGGACTGTAAATCCGTTGGCTACGCCTACGTTGGTTCGAATCCAACCCCCTCCACCATCTTCCGCGTGCGGAAGATGCCGCGCCGAAGCCGCAAGGCGGAGGCGGGCAGTCGAAGAGAGAGAGTAAGGAGAGTCGAATTAGGCGGGTGTAGCTCAATGGTAGAGCAACAGCCTTCCAAGCTGATGACGAGGGTTCGATTCCCTTCACCCGCTCCATTTTCCGCTCAGCGGAAGATGCCGCGTCGAAGCCGAAGGCGAAAAAACGAATACCGCGAGAGCGGGCTGAAAAGAGACGAAGGATACGACAATGGCGAAGGCCAAATTTGAGCGGACGAAGCCGCACTGCAACATAGGGACGATTGGGCACGTTGACCACGGCAAGACGTCGTTGACGGCTGCGATTACGAAGGTGTTGGCGGAGAGTGGCGGAGCGAGCTTTACGGCGTACGACCAGATTGACAAGGCGCCTGAAGAGAAGGCGCGCGGGATTACGATTTCGACGGCGCATGTTGAGTACGAGACGTCGAACCGTCACTACGCGCATGTGGACTGCCCCGGCCATGCGGACTACGTGAAGAACATGATCACGGGCGCGGCGCAGATGGACGGAGCGATCCTGGTTGTTTCGGCGGCGGACGGGCCGATGCCGCAGACGCGCGAACACATCCTGCTGGCGCGTCAGGTTGGTGTGCCGGCGTTGGTTGTGTTCATGAACAAGGTGGACATGGTGGACGATCCAGAGCTTTTGGATCTGGTTGAGATGGAAGTGCGCGAGCTTTTGTCGTCGTACCAGTTCCCTGGGGACGACATCCCGGTGATCCGCGGCTCTGCGTTGTGCGCGCTGGAGGACAAGGACAAGGCGCTGGGCCATGATGCGGTTTTGGCGCTGATGAAGGCGGTGGACGAGTACATTCCGCAGCCTGAGCGTCCGATCGACCAGCCGTTTTTGATGCCGATCGAAGACGTGTTCTCGATTTCGGGCCGCGGGACGGTGGTGACGGGCCGGGTGGAGCGCGGGATCGTGAAGGTTGGCGAGGAAGTGGAGATCATCGGCATCCGTCCGACGTCGAAGACGGTTGTGACGGGTGTGGAGATGTTCCGCAAGCTTTTGGACCAGGGGCAGGCTGGAGACAACATCGGGGCGCTGCTGCGCGGCATCGACCGCGAAGGTGTGGAGCGCGGTCAGGTTCTGGCGAAGCCCGGCTCTGTGACGCCGCACACGAACTTCAAAGCGGAAGCCTACATCCTGACGAAGGACGAGGGTGGTCGTCATACGCCGTTTTTCACGAATTACCGTCCGCAATTTTACTTCCGGACGACGGATGTGACGGGGATTGTGACGCTGCCGGAAGGCACGGAGATGGTGATGCCCGGCGACAATGTGACGGTTGACGTGGAACTGATCGTGCCCATCGCGATGGAGGAGAAGCTGCGCTTCGCCATCCGCGAAGGCGGCAGAACCGTCGGCGCAGGCGTCGTCGCTAAAATTATTAAGTGACACGCTGACTGGCGCGTCACCTTTAGGAGTGTAGCTCAGTTGGTAGAGCGGCGGTCTCCAAAACCGTAGGCCGAGGGTTCGAATCCTTCCACTCCTGCCAATCTGTACGATGAAAGAGAGATATGGCCGAGACGACGAAAAAGACGGCGGACGCAAGCGACGGCAAGGAATTGTCGGCGCCGGTACCGACGCGCCGTCGTGGCGGGTTGGTCCAATTTTATAACGACGTCATCCGCGAGATGAAAAAGGTCACTTGGCCGACGGGCAAGGAAACTTGGCTGACGACGGTGATGGTGTTCATCATGGTCAGTCTGACCGTCGTGTTTTTCTTCTTCGTCGACGCAGTTCTGAACTGGGGCGAGATGTTGTTGATCGGTGCGCGGTGATCTCGATGAGTGAAGCTGGAACCATGTCTGACGGCAAGTGGTACATCGTCCATACCTACTCGAATTTCGAGAAGAAGGTGTCGGAAGAGATCAAGCGCCAAGCCCATCTTCAGGGCTTGGAGGATCTCATCGAGGAAGTCCTCGTGCCGACTGAAGAAGTCGTGGAAGTGCGCCGCGGCCAGAAGGTCAATGCCGAGCGCAAGTTCCTGCCGGGCTACGTGCTGGTGCGCGCGAAGTTGACGGACGAAGCCTACCATCTGATCAAGAACGTCGCGAAGGTGACGGGCTTCCTCGGTCAGAACAACAAGCCGATGCCGCTGCGCCAAGGCGAGGTCGACCGCATCCTCAATCAGGTGACAGAGGGCGCCGAGCGTCCCAAGCCGTCGATCACTTTCGAAATCGGCGAGCAGGTGCGCGTCGCGGATGGTCCGTTCACGTCGTTCAACGGCACGGTGGAAGAGGTCGACGAGGACCGTTCGCGTTTGAAGGTGGCGGTGTCCATCTTTGGCCGTGCGACACCTGTCGAATTGGAATTTACGCAGGTCGAGAAGATCTGAGTGCAACCGCGGGAGGGGCAGCCAGCTCCGTTTGAACCGCAAACCGCTAAGGAGGCGGACAGGAAGTGGCAAAAAAAGTAACGGGCTACATAAAGCTGCAGGTACCGGCGGGAGCGGCCAACCCGTCGCCGCCGATCGGACCCGCTTTGGGTCAGCGCGGCCTCAACATCATGGAATTCTGTAAGGCGTTCAACGCCAAGACGCAGGACCAGGAAAAGGGCATGCCGATTCCGGTGACCATCACGGTGTTCTCGGACAAGTCCTTTACCTTCGAGATGAAGACGCCGCCTGCGTCTTACTTCCTCAAGAAGGCGGCAAAGCTCGAATCCGGTTCGAAGGCGCCGGGGCGCGATTTCGCAGGATCAGTGACGAAGGCGCAAATCCGCCAGATTGCTGAAGCCAAGATGAAGGATCTGAACGCCAACGACGTCGATATGGCTATGCGCCTGATCGAAGGCTCTGCGCGTTCGATGGGCATCGAGGTCAAGGGGTAAACGCCATGACGAAGATGTCGAAAAGATACAAGAAGGTTGTCGAAGGTGTCGACGCCAGCAAGGCCTATTCCGTGGAAGAAGCCGTTAAGTTGATCAAGTCGCGCGCCACCGCGAAGTTTGACGAGACGATCGAGCTGGCGATCAACCTGGGCGTCGATCCGCGTCATGCCGATCAGATGGTGCGTGGCGTTGTTTCGCTGCCGAATGGCACAGGGCGCACACAGCGCGTCGCGGTGTTCGCGAAGGGGCCGAAGGCCGACGAGGCGAGGGCCGCCGGCGCAGACATCGTCGGCGCCGACGATCTGGCCGAGCAGGTGCAGAAGGGTGAGATCAATTTCGATCGCTGCATTGCCACGCCGGACATGATGGGCGTCGTTGGGCGTTTGGGTAAGGTGCTGGGCCCTCGCGGCCTGATGCCGAACCCGAAGGTCGGCACAGTGACAATGGATGTCGCCGGCGCGATCAAGGATGCCAAAGGCGGCGCAGTGGAATTCCGCGTCGAAAAGGCCGGCATCGTGCAGGCCGGCGTCGGCAAGGCAAGCTTCACCGAAGACGCGATCGTGCAGAACGTGAAGACGTTCGTCGACAGCGTCATCAAAGCCCGGCCGCAAGGTGCCAAGGGTACCTACGTGAAGAAGGTTTCCATCAGCTCGACGATGGGCCCGGGCGTGAAGATCGCGCTCCCGTCCGTCGGCGCGGCCAGCGCGGAAGCGTAATTGAATACGTCACCCTGAGGTGCGCCGAAGGCGCCACGAAGGGCGGCGGGGAGAAGTGAAGAGCTCGGGCCGGCGATGGCCCGATACCTGTCCGAGACCGCTGGAGTCCTTAGGGACTTAAAAGTTCCAGCGCAGACGGGGCGAGAACCGAGATTCGGAGGGCAACCTTCGCAGATCGGGTTTGAACCCTGGGGCAGGAGTGGTCGCGGAGCTGATCCGCGATCTGGTCACAGGGCGGCGGTGCGGATCGTCACGCAACGCCGGTTGAGAAGGAGAGCACAGTGGACAAAACCCAGAAGACGGAGGTCGTCGAAGAGCTGAAAGGCGTCTTCACCGATTCCGGCTCCCTGGTTGTCGCCCACTACACGGGCCTGACAGTCGCCGAAATGGGCGATCTCCGTTCGCGTATGCGCGCGGCCGGAGCATCGTTCAAGGTGGCGAAAAACCGTCTGGCCGTTCGTGCGCTTCAGGGAACGGCCGTGGAGGCTATCTCCCACCTCTTCAAAGGTCCGACGGGGATTGCGTACAGCAAGGATCCGATCGCGGCTTCGAAGGTGGCGGTGGCTTACGCCAAGGACAACGCGAAGCTCGTGATCCTGGGCGGTTCGGTCGGAGTGACGACACTCGATGCCGAGGGCGTGAAAGCCCTCGCCAGCCTGCCGTCGCTCGATGAGCTGAGAGGCAAGATCGTGGGTCTTCTGCTAGCCCCGGCGACGAAAGTGGCCGGCGTCATCCAGGCGCCCGCCGGACAGCTTGCCCGCGTTATCGGCGCGTATTCCAAGAAAGAAGCGGCCTAGGCGACATCCAAACAACATTCAAACCCGTAAACACTT
>JAGWVX010000157.1 GCA_018970685.1 Alphaproteobacteria bacterium
GGACGCAAAGCTAAGCGGCGATGAGCCTGTTGCTCTGCCGTTGGCGAGCATTCTTGCGTTTGTCAGGATTGTAACCAACCGCCGCGTGTTTCCGTTCGCCAAGCCTATCTCGGCGGCCTGGCAACAAGCGAGCGACTGGCTCTCATGTCCGGCGGTGTGGATACCACAACCGACCGAGCGGCATGTCGATTTGCTCGGTGAATTGTTGTCGCTGCCGGGCATGGGCGGCAATCTGGTCACTGACGCTCATCTCGCCGCGCTTGCCATCGAACACGGACTGACGCTGTGCAGCGCCGACACGGATTTTGCGCGGTTCAAGGCATTACGCTGGGTAAATCCGCTGGCGTGAAATGCGCGACAGAGCGTGCGGAAGCCTGCACCGTTTTGGATCAGCAATAGATCAACGGCACGCGAGTCGCATTGTGTTTTGCGACCGGCGCTTTACGATCCGTGCTCACGCATTGTGACCACACGGTTGATTACGATATCCAAAGCACGGCTATACGATCTCGCCGCCGCCTCGCCCCTGATCATCTGGTACGCCTTTGCCATCGGCGGCCTGCTGATTCAAATCGACGCGCAGATCGCAAAAACAACCGATGCCGCACAGCTCGCGCTTTCGGCCGGCGCCAAGTTGGCGTCGGCGGCATTTCTGGGCCTGCAGGTCGTGTTGTTCCTCATCCGACGCTTGCCGGTGGACAAGGCCGAGGGCTGGTGGCCGAGGGTCGTGGCCGTGTTCGGCACCAACGCCGCGATCCTTTTTCTGGCTTTACCGCGGGTCGAGCTGTCTCCGGCGATGAACCTCGTATCGTCGGCGCTGATCATCTGTGGAAGCGTCAGCGCCGTCATTGTCGCAAGCCGTCTGGGGCGTTCGTTCAGCGTGCTGCCCCAGGCGCGCGGACTGGTGACGAGCGGACCGTATCGCCTTGTTCGCCATCCGCTCTATGTAGCGGAGCAGATCGCGACCTTCGGCATCATGTGGCAGTTCCAGCAGCCTTGGGCGCTCCTGGTGGCGCTTATGAGCTTCGCCGCGCAATTTCCGCGCATGCATTACGAAGAGAAGATACTGGCGCAGACGTTTCCAGCCTACCGGACCTATGCCGAACGGACAGCCAAACTCATTCCGGGCGTATATTAAAAAAGCTGAAGCGGGCGACGCCGTTCTTACACTTTAATCGCCGCATAGCGTGCAAACCAAGGCGCGGATTGCTCGAGCTGCATCGCCAACCGCAGCAGCGTGAGCTCATCGCCATAAGGCGCCACGAATTGCACACCGACGGGAAGTCCTTCGTCGTTCCAGTGCAGCGGCAGATTGATCGCCGGCTGCCCGGTGACGTTCTGGATTGCGGTGTAAGGCACATAGTCGATCAGCGGCGCGAAGGCCTTCTGCGGATCGCGCTCCTCCATGTCGAGCACGCCAAGTTTCACCGGCGGCGATCCCAGCGTCGGGGTCAGCCACAGATCGTAGGTTTGATGGAATTTTGCAGCCGCGCGCGCGACGTGATTGAACATCATTTTGGCTTGGAGATAGTCGCTGGCGGTGACGTTCTTTCCTTGCTGGTAGAGGCCAAAAGTAAGACCTTCGAGATTGTCGGGTGAGGGCGTCTGTCCGGTCAGACGCGCGATCAAATCGACAACCGATGCCAAGTTCCCGCACCAGATCACCATGAAGGTGGGTACCAGTGCGCTCTGGTCGAGATCCGGAGCAGCTTCCTCTACGACATGGCCGAGATCGGCGCAAAGCTTGGCGGCACGCTGCACGGCGGCAACGCAATCCGGATGCAAGGCGGCGCCACCGGCATTTTTCATCGTGAACGCGATGCGCAGGCGCTTGGGTTTTTCCTTCGATGCCTGGAGATAAGAAGTGGGCGCCGATGGTGCGGTATAAGGATCGCCCGGCTCCGAACCGTTGGCGATGTCGAGCGCCGCAGCCGTGTCGCGCACGCTGCGCGAAACCACGAGATCGATGGCCAGCCCGTCCATAGCTTCGCCGGCATCAGGACCGGCGGAAACGCGGCCGCGCGACGGCTTCAGGCCGACGAGGCCGCAGCACGACGCAGGAATACGGATCGATCCGCCGCCATCATTGGCATGCGCCAAAGGCACGATGCCGGCGGCGACCGCCGCAGCGGCGCCGCCCGACGATCCGCCGGTCGAATGTTCTAAATGCCACGGGTTGTGCGCGGCACCGTAGAGTTTGCCTTCCGTCGTCGGCACCAGTCCGAATTCCGGCACGTTTGTCTTGCCGAACGGCACCAGACCCGCCTTGCGAAAGCGCGTCATCAGATACGAATCGTGCGTAGCGGGGAACGCCGGAAAGAAGCGCGCGCCTTGCCGCGTCGGCGTGCCCTGCGCGTTGAGGAAAATATCTTTCAGCAGAAACGGGACGCCGGTGAATAGCCCCTTCGGCAGATCGCCCTTGGTGATTTCCCACGCGCGCTCGTAGTCCTTGAAAACGACGGCGTTGAGCGCAGGATTAAGCCGTTCGGCACGCGCGATCGCTTCTTCCAGAAGTTCGCCCGGTGTGACTGCTTTGCCGGCCACAAGCTCGGCAAGGCCGAGGCCATCCGTGCGTGTGTATTCGCTGAAGGACATGTTTTTCCTCGCCTGTTTACCAAACACTAACCGCGAAGTGACGGATTGTCATCGACCGAAACCGTAGGACGCGCCTGAAAAATCGCGCCGTATCGGCAACATCCAGCATTATTTTTTCTTAGAGATACTCAAGATGAGGCCAAATCAATCGGTCGCGCCAGTGTGATTATTGCGTGGTGCGGCCGCGATTCATGAGAAAAATTTGTCGCAAATTTGAATGAAGCGTAGACTAGGCTTCGGGCGAAGAACCGGGGTGGAACAATGAAAAAGATTCCGTTGGAAGCGACGCTTGGCGGCGCTTATCGATTTCTGTTCATGCGGATCATATCGATCGTGGGAACCGTCTGGCTCCCCATCTTGTTGTTCGTCGGTATCGTTGCAGGTCTGCTGTGCCTTACCGTGCCGCACGATTGGCTGGCCGGACACTGGCCGACGATCAATCTCGATCACCTCGACCGCAAGAATGTCGCGTGGGAGAAGATCCTTCCCATTCTGTATATCTGGCCGGTAATTTCCCTTGCCGGGTTGATCATGGTGTCCATGATCACGGTCGGCCTTATGCGTCATGCGTTGGATCCGAACAAGAAGACGACCTTCATCTTTTTTTCGCTGGGCGCTTCGGTATGGCGGATGCTGGCGGCGTTTTTGCTGTGCGGCATTCTGATCGGTATCGTCGCCACCATCACGAGCTTGGTGATCCAGCTGATCGCCCATTTCGCACTGGCGATGGCGCCGCCACCGGCGGCAGAGGCGGCGCATGTCCTCCTCAGCCTCCTGGTCGCGCTCTTCATTATCTATGTGTCGCTCCGGCTGTTTTTCTTCTTACCTGCCGTCGTAGTGGCGGAAAACCGAATCGGCATCGTGCGGTCCTGGGAACTCGGCGGCGGCAATGTCTGGCGGATATTCTTCGTGCTGTTGCTGATCGTCATTCCGGTCATGTTTGTCGCCGGTATCGTGCTCGACATCACCATTCTGCCGGTGGTCGTCGCCGAGGTTACGAAAATGCCGCAGGAACCGCAGCTGTCCGACGCCATTGGGTTCGTCCGCAGCCTTCTGCCGTTGCTGTGGGTGGCCGTGCCCACGATCATCGTCGCGCGCATCGCATCGCTAAGCTTGCTGGCAGGCGCGGTGGGAACCGCCTATAACGCTGTCACCGCATCCGCCGCGGGAGCCGCGCCCACAGCAGGGGCCGCGCCGTCCTCCGGTGCTGGGCCGGCGGAGGAGGCGACGAGCACATGACGAATAAGATTCCGGTAATCCAGACCATCAAGGATTCCTACCGGTTCACCTTTGGTGGTTTGGGTACCGTAATCGGACTGGTCTGGCTGCCAGTGGTCATCCTGACGGTCGGCGGCTATTTCGTTATGGTGCCCTATATCGGCGGCATGGCGAGCGTATTCGAAAGCGGCGATATGAGCCAAGCCGGCCCCTGGATGGTGCGCATCTATGGCTTCCAGTTGGCTAGCATGGTGCTGATGGCAGTGATCGCGGTGGCGATCACCCGGGAAATCCTCAATCCGTTGAAACGCCCGGTGTTCCTGCGTTTCGGACTAGGAGGTACGGAGCTTCGCGTCGTGGGCGGTTATTTCGGGCTGGTGGTGCTGATGATGGTGTTCTTCATCTTCATGCTGCTGCTTAGCACGCTGGCGGGTTTTCTCGCGAAGGTGTTGCTCCCTGCGACCGGACTGGCGGCCGGCGGAATGACGGCGAAGCTCGTGCTGGGCGCCGTGGTAGGTATCCTCACCCTTATCGGCTGCCTGGCGTTGATCTACGTCTTTGTGAGGCTCAGCTTTTTATTGGCGCCCGGCGCGGTCATCGAAGGCGGTTTCGGTATCGAACAAAGCTGGAAACTCACCAAGGGCAATTTCTGGCGCATCATCGGCATCGGAGCGGCGACGCTGCTCCCGATCATCCTGGTGGCGGTGATCGCGGAGGTGGCGATTGTCGGACCGGACATATTCAACCCGCATCTCGAAGCCATGAAAGATCCGGCAGCGCATCTGCGCTATTCGGCCGAGAACATGCGGCAATTGGCGGCGCATCTGCCGATGCTGATGGGGCTCAACTTTCTGCTCGCGCCGTTTACCTACAGCCTGACGTTTGCACCGGCCGCTTTCGCCTATCGTGCGCTGACGGGTAAGGCGCCGACGCCGCTCAATCAGGCCTGAGAGAGCCTTTTGCGGTTGTCGATGAACCTGTTCGCGAATATCGTCAGGAATGCGTTATGACACCGGTTACTATAACCGTTACACCAAGAGCGGAGAAACCCGGGAATGACAAGAAATCTCTTCAGCGCTTTCGCCGTTGGCATGCTGGCGATTGTGGCCGGATCGGCCAGCGCAAAGCCGCATCAGATCGTTTGGAAATTCGATCGTCTCCACAATATCGGCGGCGCGGCTACGCATGTAGAGGGCCATCCGCAAATCGTTTCCACGGCCGCCGGCAAGGCCGTGGTCTTCAATGGTGTGGACGACGCGCTGTTTATCGACCGGCACCCCCTGGCGGGCGCCAAGACCTTCACCGAAGAGGCGATCATCCGTCCCGATGGCGGCGCCTTCGAGCAACGCTGGATGCATCTGGCGGAAACCGATCCGGCGACGGGCAAGGATTCCGGAACGCGTTTCCTGTTCGAAATCCGTGTGGTGGGGCGGCGCTGGTATCTCGATGCCTTCGTCAAGGGACCCGGCTATAGCCACACGCTAGCGGAACCGGAAAAGACGTTTCCCATCGGGCGTTGGTACGCAGTGGCGCAGACATATGACGGCAGGATGTACCGCAGCTATGTCAACGGCCAGCTGCAGGCCGAGGCGCCTATCGATTTTCAACCGCAAGGACCAGGCCATGCTTCCGTCGGCGTGCGGATCAACCATGTGAACTATTTCCACGGCGCGATCCTGGAGGCCCGCTTCACCCCGCGTGCGCTGACGCCGGAAGTGTTCCTCAAGGTGTCGGCAAATCTTAATGCCGGGCAGAAACCTTAAGCGCATAGCATCGACGAGACCTGGGCTGGTGTGGTTTTCTGCAGGAAATCTGCGGAAGGTGACCCATGGACCGGAAAGCTGTCGTCGAAAAGCGTGCGCTGCTGCTCGACGACTATTTCAAGGTCGAAGAGGCCTATGTTTCATACGAGAAATTCGACGGGACGATGAGCGCGCCGGTGCGTCGCCTGGACCTTGTGCGGGGCGATGCCGTCGCCGCTATCCTCTTCGATAAGGAACGGCAGCGCGTGATCCTCGTCAGCCAGTTCCGGTATTCGGCTCTTTCGAGGGGAACAGGCTGGACGACGGAAGCCGTTGCCGGCGTGATCGATCCCGGCGAAACGCCGGAACAGGCGGTGAGGCGGGAAATCCTGGAGGAAGCCGGCTACGAAGTCGAAAAACTGGAGCGGGTCTTCTGCTTCTATCCAACGCCCGGCATCACCTCGGAACGGACCATCCTCTATTACGCGGAACCGCGTGGCGACGGCCCTGTGGCCAAGGGCGGCGGACTGTCGCACGAGAATGAGGACATCCGGGTTGTCGAGTTGCCGCTCAAGGACGCGTTCCAGCAGTTGGATCGCGGCGAGATCGCCGACGCCAAAACCATCATCGGGCTGATGTGGTTGAGGGAGCGCGTTTCGTCGGCGAGGAGCTAACAAGACACCGATAGTATCTTATGCTACTCCGCCGCTTTCATCTTGCGCGACGCTGACGCGATCTTGCCCGGCGCCACGCCTTTCAGCAGCGGTTTGAGATACTGGCCGGTGTAACTGCGCGGGGTCTTCGCCACCTCGTCAGGCGTGCCTTGCGCCACGATCTCGCCGCCGCCATCGCCTCCTTCGGGACCGAGATCGACGATCCAATCGGCCGTCTTAATCACTTCCAGATTGTGCTCGATCACCACCACCGTGTTGCCGTTGTCGACCAGCTCGTGCAGCACCTCCAGCAGCTTTTTCACATCGTGAAAATGCAGGCCGGTGGTCGGCTCGTCGAGGATGTAAAGCGTGCGGCCGGTGGCCCGACGCGAGAGTTCCTTCGACAGCTTCACGCGTTGTGCCTCGCCGCCAGACAGCGTCGTCGCTTGCTGGCCGATGCTGATGTAGCCCAGCCCCACGCGCGTCAGCGTGTCGAGCTTCTCGCGGATCGACGGCACCGCCTTGAACAATTCGGCGCCGGCCTCCACCGTCATGTCGAGAACGTCGGCGATGGAATTGTCTCGGAATTTCACCTCCAGCGTTTCGCGGTTGTAGCGCTTGCCCTTGCAGACGTCGCATTGCACGTAGACGTCGGGCAGGAAGTGCATCTCGATCTTGATGACGCCGTCGCCCTGGCAGGC
>JAGWVX010000158.1 GCA_018970685.1 Alphaproteobacteria bacterium
CGCCTACGAAGTGACGCGAGACGGGCTGAACTGGTGCGTAAAGGACTAGGACCTGCGACACAGTTTCTCTAGATTGCCGGTCATGCGTCGCCTCATCCACCTCGTCTTTTCCCCCACGTCGCGGCTTGCCCGCCTGATGCTGGGCGAAAAGCGCTTGGCCGTCGATCCGCAAGCGGCGGACGACGCCACCGCGCATCTGCCCGTGTTCGTCGATCTGGACGGCACGCGCTGCGAAGGCTTGTGGGCGATCGTCGATCACTTGGAAGGCGCCTATCCCGAAAACCCGCTGGTTCCCGAGGACGCCGCGGCGCGCGGCGAGGTGCTGCGCTGGCTCGACTGGACGAACGCGATCCTGCATGAGCGCGTGACGCGGAAGATCGTCTATGAAAAAGCCAATCCGCGTTTCACCGGCGGGCTGACGCGCAGCACGCCGGACATGAACGTCATCCGCAGCGGGCGCGACGCGTTGCGCGAGGTGCTGGCAACGACCGGTAAAGCGGTGGAAGAGCGCGGCAATCTCGCGGGGCGAGTCTGTACCCTCGCCGACCTGGCGCTGGCGGCGCACCTTTCGGCATTGGATTATTTCGGCGAAGTGCCGTGGGACTCGCACGCGACGATGCGCGAATGGTATGTGCGGGTGAAGTCGCGCCCGTCGTTCCGCTCCCTGCTCGCCGACCGCGTACCGGGCCAGCCGCCGGTGTCGCAATATGCCGAACTCGACTTCTGACCTGCGCGAGACGATTCGCGCCCGCGCTCTTTCCGAAGGCTTCGATGCCGTGCGCTTCGCGCGCGCGGCAGCACCGGAAAACGCCGCCGGACGGCTGGATGCTTTCCTGGCGCAAGGCCGGCA
Source organism: Alphaproteobacteria bacterium (assembly GCA_018970685.1). GTDB lineage: Bacteria > Pseudomonadota > Alphaproteobacteria > Micropepsales > Micropepsaceae > Rhizomicrobium. The sequence goes on from JAGWVX010000158.1 coordinate 851, forward strand.
CGGGACAATGGATTGGCTGGCGCGCAACGCCGAGCGGCGCGCCGATCCCGTAGCGCTGTGGCCGGAGGCGAAAAGCGTCGTCGTCTTGGGCGTAAATTACGGCCCCGATCACGACCCGCTGGACGATCTGAAAGATCGCGACGCCGGCGTAGTTTCTGTTTATGCGCGGGGCGACGACTACCACGACATCGTGAAAAAGCGGCTCAAGCGGCTTGGCGGTTTCATGGTCGAGCGCTTCGGCGGCGATGTGAAGGTTTTTGTCGACACCGCGCCGGTGCTGGAAAAGCCGCTGGCCCAGCAAGCCGGCCTCGGCTGGCAGGGCAAACACACCAATCTGGTCAGCCGGGAATACGGTTCGTGGCTGTTCCTCGGCTCCGTCTTCACGACGCTGGAGATCGAAGCCGACGCGGCCGAAAACGATCACTGCGGCGCATGCCATGCCTGCCTGGATATCTGCCCGACACGCGCCTTTCCCGCGCCCTATCAGCTCGACGCGCGGCGTTGCATCTCCTATCTCACGATCGAGCACAAAGGACACATCCCGCGCGAATTCCGCGATGCCATCGGCAACCGCGTCTATGGCTGCGACGACTGCCTGGCGGTGTGCCCCTGGAACAAGTTCGCGCGCGCATCGCACGAGGCGAAATTCCAGACGCGCACGGCGCTAGAGCACGCCCCGCTCGCCGCATTGGCGCGGCTAGACGATGCGGCATTCCGGGAGATGTTCCGCGGTTCGCCGATCAAGCGCATCGGCCGCGACCGCTTTATCCGCAATGTGCTGATCGCCATCGGCAATTCCGGCGAAACCTCGCTGGCGCCGGACGCCCAACGATCGCTTGGCGATCCTTCGCCCTTGGTGCGCGCCATGGCGGTGTGGGCGTTGTCGAAACTTCTGGATGCGCCGCGTTTCGCGGCACTCGCCGCGGCAAATGCGCCGCACGAAGCGGATTCCGAAGTGCGCGCAGAGTGGCTAACGGCCCGGCTTTGATTCAGGGCCCAGCGCCGCGAGGTTGCGGCGCGCTTCCTCGACGGCCGCGCCGCCGCCCGGCTGAGACGCAGCCTTCTTCCAATCGGCGCGCGCGCCTTCTTTGTCGTCGACCGAGAATTTCATCATGCCGCGTTCGACCAGCGCCGCCGGATAATCCGGGTAAAGCTGCAGAGCGCGCACGATATCGGTTGCCGCATCCGCCTTGCGGCCGAGCGCCCAGCGTGCGCTGGCGCGCAATACCAGCAGATCGGCACGGTTCTGGTCCTTTACCAGCGCCGCGCTGAGGTCGTTGTTGGCGCCGGACCAGTCTTTCATCATGGCATAGGCCCGCGCGCGATCGACGAGGTAGCCGATGTCGTTCGCATTCTGCGACAAAGCATTGGAAAAGGAACGTACGGCGTTGCCTGCCGAACCGGCCAACATCCAGGCATTTCCCGCCTGGTCGAACAAATCGCCGCGATCCAGGTTGTTGGTAATCGCGCGGTTGCGCGCCACGACATCGAGCTCGCGCGCCGCCTCGCCATAGCGCTGCAAGGCCGTGAGCGCGAGCGCCGAACAGTGCATCGCCGCCGCGCCGCCGCCCTCATTCAGCCAAACGCGCGCGCTTTCCTCGCCAAGGGAAGGATTTCGCTGCACCAGGGCGACGCATTGCGAATAACTGCCGACCCGTTCGGCCGACCCGGACGCCGGAAGCGAAACAAGCACCAGCATTGCGAGCGGGAAACCGCGCCTCATATTTTCGCATCCTCTACGAGCGCGTCCAGCATGCGCTCCAAAAGCCTGATATCCGACGGAGTCGACAGCCGGTGGTCGCCGTTCTTCACCAAAGTCATGGCGACGTCGCCTTCGATCATGTCCGCCAGTTTCATCGCATGTTGCCACGGCACGTCGGGATCGGCCATGCCTTGCAGGATACGCACGGGACAGGACAAGGAAATCGTCTCTCCGAGGATCAAATTGCTGCGTCCATCCTCGATCAGGGCCCGCGTGATCGGATAAGGCCCGTCGCCGTATTCGGAGCGGCGCAGCCACACGCCCTGCTCCATGATCTCGCGCCTCACCTCTTCCGGCATCCTTCGCCACATCAGCAATTCCGTCATGTCCGCGGCGGGCGCGATGAGGACGAGGCCGGCGACCGGCCGCAGACGCGCCACCAGCATCGCGATCCAGCCGCCCATGCTCGAGCCGACCAGAATTTGCGGTCCCCGGCTTTGAGCATCGATCACAGCCAGCGCGTCGTCGCGCCAGCGCGAGATCGTGCCGTCGGTGAACACGCCCGAGGACCGTCCGTGTCCGGAGTAGTCGAAGCGCAGGCAAGCGAGGCCGGCCCGCGCGGCCCAGGCGTCGACCGCCTGAGCCTTGGTTCCGGTCATATCCGACATGAAGCCGCCGAGCCAGACCACGCCGGGTTCGATACCATTGCGCTTCAGATAAGCGAGCCGGTCGCCGCCGCGCTTCAAATATGAAGGTTCGCTCATGATTCGTCCGCCGGTATTCAAGAGTGCGTCATCGCATATTCCTGCGGCGTGAAACAACCTGCCTGTCCGGCAGACGATCTGCTACTGTCCGGCGCGCATTCAAGGAGCAGAAAAATATGGTGAAAGCGGCTCGGTGGCTGACGGCGGCGTTGTTTGCTTTTTCGTTGGCCGCGGTTTTCGGGACGCACGCATTTGCGCAGGCCCAAACCGGACCGACTGCCGCGCCGACGACCCACATCGAAGTCAACGCCCTGCCGCCCGCAGGCGTCGCGAACTTCGACCCGCACAAGGCCGTCAACGCCTATCTTGCGCGTGTCAGCGGCAAGGACCGCGCGCGCTCCGACGCCTATTTCGAGGGCGGCTATGTCCTCATCTTCGTCGATACGTTTTATGCCGTCGTGCTCGCCGGTTTGCTCCTGTGGCTTCGCATCTCGGCCAGGATGCGCGACGCCGCCATAAAAGCCACGCAATTCCGCTTGTTCGGGCTGCGTGTCTTTCGCTTCTTCCGGACCCCGATCTATGTCGCGCAGTATTTGGCGGCGACCACAGTGGCGACGCTGCCGCTGTCGATTTACGAGACCTTCATCCGCGAACACGCTTACGGGCTTTCGAACCAGACCTTCCCGCAATGGGCCGGCGATTTCGGGAAATCGTTCCTGGTGACCCTGATCGGTTTCACGCTTCTGCTCACGGCGATCTACGCGGCGATGCGCGCGGTCAAACGCAGCTGGTGGGTGTGGGCCACCGTCATTACCGTCGTCTTCCTGGCGATCCAGTCGATGATCTATCCCGTCTACATCGCGCCGCTGTTCAACCGTTATGCGCCCCTACCAGACAGCGCGATGAAATCGACGATCCTGTCGCTGGCCCGCGCGAACGGCATTCCAGCCGATAATGTTTACACTTACGACGCTTCGCGCCAGACGACGCGCATCTCGGCCAATGTCTCCGGCTTCCTCGGCACCACGCGCATCTCGTTGAGCGACAATCTGCTCAACGATTGTACGCCGTCGGAGGTGCTTGCGGTCATGGGACACGAGATGGGGCACTACGTGATGGATCACATGGCGATCCTGATCACCTGGTTCGGCCTTCTGTTTCTGGCCGGATTTGTCTTCGTGGACTGGGGATTTCGACGACTGGCGGCAACCTTCGGAGGCAGATGGGGCGTGCAGGGAATCGACGATCCCGCCGGCCTGCCGCTGCTTGTGGCGCTGTTCTCGGTGTTCATGATGCTGGCGACCCCGGTCACCAACACCATCGTCCGCACGCAGGAAATCCAGGCCGACATTTTTGGGTTGAACGCCGTGCGTCTACCGGACGCCTTCGCGACGGTGGTTCTGAAGCTCAGCACCTACCGCAAGCTCAGTCCCGGTCCTTGGGAGGAGTTCGTGTTCTTCGACCACCCGTCGGGACGCACCCGCATCTGGGAAGCCATGCGCTGGAAGGCGGAGCACATCAACGATCCCGACGTGATGGCCGGACCGATGTCGCCGCAATGATCAGGCGGGAAGCGTTGCGCCCAGCCGCTTGAGGAGTACACCTGCAGAGCCGCGCATGGCCTCCGTCCAATCGGCGGTGATGCTCATGGCGAGCTGCGCCTGACTTCTGAGGATGACGCCGTCGTCGAGCACCTTGAGACCGTTGGCCTTAAGCGTCGAGCCGGTCGTGGTGATGTCGACGATGGCCTCGGCGGTGCCCGCGGTCGGCGCGCCTTCGGTAGCGCCGGCGCTGCCGACGATGCGGTAATCCGAGATGCCGGCATGGGCGAAGAAGCGCCGCGTCAATTGCGCATATTTCGTTGCAATGCGCAGGCGGCGGCGGTGGCGGTGGGCAAATGCCGCGCAGGCGTCGTCGAGGTCGGCCATTGTCGAAACGTCGATCCAGGCGCGCGGCACCGCCACCACCACATCGGCGAAGCCGAAGCCCAGCGGCTTCAGCAGCGCCACGCGGCCGTCGAGTTCCGGCGCATTCTCACGAATGAGATCTTCGCCGGTGACGCCCAGATGCACGTCGCCGCCGACCAAGGCAGAGGCGATCTCCGATGCCGACAGCAACATCACATCGATGCCCGGCAAGCCTTCCACCGTGGCGCGATAACCGCGCGCGCCGGCCGTCTGTTTCAGCGCCACGCCGGCGGCGGCGAAATGCGCGTCCACCTGCTCTTTCAGACGGCCCTTGGAGGGAATGGCGAGCGTCAGCGGATCGGCCATCATTTGCCCCTCCGCGCCGCCGCCAGCAGACGCTCGCTGCGGATGGCGCAGCCGATGGCGGTGGCGCCGCGCGGTCCGCCCAGCGACTCCAGCAGCGTGTCGTAACGGCCGCCGCCCGCGATTTCGACCGGTCCGCTTTCGTCGCGCGACCAAAATTCGAAGACGAAGCCGGTGTAATATTCGAGGTTGCGGCCGAAATGCGCAACGAAACGGACTGATTTGGGATCGACGCCCAAACCGGCGAGCGCGGCAAGACGCGCTTCCATCGCCGCCAGCGGCTTCTCCATGCTCGCCGCCACCGCTTTCGTCAACGTGCGGATTTGTTCGAGAGCGGTCGGCGCCGGACCGCTGACGTCCAGCACCTGCTTGACCGTCTCGGCGACTTTGGCGTCCAGCTTCGGCGCGGTGCCGTCGGAGGCCTGGACCATCAGCCGCTCGACGATTTCCTCGCGCGTGCGCATGCCGAGCGGCGCATCGCCCTCCTTGTCGAGCAGCGCTTCGATCGCCGGCCGCAGTTCGGCAGGCTTCAAGCCGTGCAAAGCATCGATCGCGCGTTCGGCGTCGCTGGCGGCGCCCGTCACCATGCGGGTTAGCAGCGTTTCGAAATAACCGCTGCGCCAGAAATGGCGCTTCAATCGGCCGCGCCATTGCGCCGGAACGTCGAGCGCATCCACCAGCGTGGCGAACAGGCCGAGGTCGCCGATCTTCATCTCGAATTTTTCAAGACCGGCCGCGCGCAAAGCGCCCACCGCGACGGTCATCATTTCCACGTCGCCAGTCGCGCGATCTTCGAGCCCGAGCAACTCCGCACCGGCCTGGTAGAACTGCGTCGGTCCGCCGCCCAGCCGGTGACGGAACGCGAGGCCGTGATAGCAAAGCCGCGCCGGATAAGGCCGACCGCTCTCCACCTGCCATTGGCAGGTCGGGATGGTGAGATCGGGGCGCAGGCAAAGCTCGCGGCCCGACGGATCGCTCAGCTCGAAGGTGCGCCTGCGGATTTCCTCACCCGAGCGGTCGATGAAAATCTGCGCCGGCTGCAGGATGGCCGGCTCGTGCCGCGTATAGCCGCGCCCCGCAAAGACGGCGAGCATGGCGGCGGCTTGTTCGTCCAGCGCCGCGATATCGTCGGGCCCATAAGTCGGAAAGGCGGACATGGTTCAGCCTTTGCGCGCGAGAAGCTCACGCACCTTGGCGACAAGCTCGCCGCGCTTCACGGTTTCCTGCGCGGCGCGGGCGCCGACCCATTCCGCGCGGCTTTCCGTCGTCTTGGAGATCTCCGCGCCGAGCTTCAGATCCTTGATCGTCACCTCGCCCTTGGCGCGCTCGTCCTCGCCTTCCATCACCACCAGCGC
>JAGWVX010000159.1 GCA_018970685.1 Alphaproteobacteria bacterium
CCACGCGGCGCGCAATAATTTCCGGGCACAGCGCGTCGGTGCCCAGCAGACCATTCGGACCATGCTGCTCTGTCGAGCCGATAGGGATAAGAACACCTTTAGATGACGTGAGGTAAGCTTTTATTTCCGGCCAGGAAGATAGGTGAAGTTGCATGACAGTTTTCTCAAGCTTACGCGTGCATCGGTCAAGCCCATCTTGCCTTGAAGGCTGCGGCGCGCCTCGCCACTATCACCGCAAAACATCACGCCGAGATCAGAGGAAGCCATGAGCGATATAACCCTGCCCGTACCTAAGGAATGGCGTGAACGCGCTTTCATTAATTCCGCCAAGTATGAGGAAATGTACGCACGCTCCGTCGGCGATCCCAACGGCTTCTGGCGTGAACAGGCAGGACGGCTGGATTGGATCAAGCCCTTCACCAAAGTGAAGGACGTCTCCTGGGACCCGGATAATCTCTATATCAAGTGGTTCGAGGACGGCTCGCTGAACGTCACTATCAACTGCATCGACCGGCACCTTCCCGCCCACGCCGACCGGGTGGCCATCCTTTGGGAAGGCGATGACCCAAATGAATCCAAAGCCATCACCTACCAAGAGTTGCATGATGAGGTCTGCCGCTTCGCCAACGTCCTGCGCCGGCACGGCGTCAAGAAGGGCGACCGCATCACCATCTATCTGCCGATGATCCCCGAAGCCGCCTACGCCATGCTGGCCTGCGCCCGCATCGGCGCCGTGCATTCGGTGGTCTTTGCCGGCTTTTCACCGGACAGCCTAGCGAACCGTATTCTGGACTGCACCTCGACAGTCATCATCACGGCGGACGAAGGTCTGCGTGGCGGCAAGCCCGTCCCGCTGAAGGTCAATACTGATCTGGCCCTTACGCAGTGTCCTGATGTGCGCCACGTGATCGTGGTGCGCCGCACCGGCAAGCACGAACTGAAGCATCCCGGCCGCGATGTCTGGTATCACGAGGCGGCGGCGCACGTGCCGGCGGACTGCGCGCCGGCGGAGATGAATGCCGAGGACCCGCTGTTTATCCTTTATACATCCGGCTCGACTGGAAAGCCCAAGGGCGTGCTGCACACGACCGGCGGCTACCTGCTCTACGCCGCGTTCACCCATCAATATGTCTTCGACTATCACGACGGCGACATCTTCTGGTGCACGGCCGATGTCGGCTGGGTGACGGGCCATAGTTACATCGTCTACGGACCGCTGGCGAATGGCGCCACCACAGTGATGTTCGAGGGCGTGCCGAACTATCCCACCACCTCGCGTTTTTGGGAGGTGATCGACAAGCACAAAGTGAACATCTTCTACACGGCGCCGACGGCCATCCGTGCCTTGATGCGCGACGGCGAAGGCCCGGTGAAGAAAACATTGCGCGCCTCGCTGCGCCTGTTGGGTACCGTCGGCGAACCGATCAATCCGGAAGCCTGGTTGTGGTACCACCGCGTAGTGGGTGATGGCCGCTGCCCGATCGTCGATACGTGGTGGCAGACCGAGACCGGCGGTATCCTGATCTCACCGCTGCCGGGCGCGACGGATCTCAAGCCTGGTTCCGCGACCACCCCCCTGTTTGGTATCCGGCCGCAACTCGTCGACGCCGAAGGAAAGACGCTGGAAGGCGCGGTCAGCGGCAATCTCGTGTTGCTGGATTCATGGCCGGGCCAGATGCGCACGGTCTATGGTGATCACCAGCGTTTCGTGAACACCTATTTCCGCACCTATCGCGGCAAATATTTTACCGGCGACGGTTGCCGGCGCGACGAAGACGGCTATTACTGGATCACCGGCCGCGTCGACGACGTCATTAACGTTTCCGGCCATCGCCTGGGAACGGCAGAGGTCGAATCGGCGCTTGTGGAAAATACCAAAGTCGCCGAAGCCGCCGTAGTGGGATGTCCACACGAACTAAAGGGACAAGGCATCTACGCCTTCGTGACGCTTAAAGCTGGCGAAGTGCCGACGAAGGCGCTCAATGAAGAGCTGAAGAAGTTCGTCAGCGAGCACCTGTCGCCGATCGCCAAACCGGATGTCATCCAATTCGCGCCGAGCCTGCCCAAAACACGGTCAGGCAAAATTATGCGGCGCATCTTGCGTAAAATTGCCGAAGGCGACACCTCCAACCTTGGCGATACGTCAACGCTTGCCGATCCGGCCATAGTGAACGACCTCATCGAGCACGCGCAAAGGAACAAATGACATCGACACCGCGACCATGAACAGCGGTTCATTTCGGTTTTTCCGTACTTAAAAACTCGCCAAGCCGTGCCTACATGAAAGAAAGGGTTTCTTGCAGGAGGCAAGAATGTCGATCGTAGGCGGCTTGGTTGACACGCATCGAGAGCTGAAAATCGCCAGCTCGACACATGCGGCGGCCACGGACTGGTTCGTCCGGCACGCGTGGGCCGTTGCGGTGGCGGGAAGCTTGGCGTTCTGGGTTCTCGTCGCCGTAGCTCTCTATTTTGTATTATAGCCGTAATCTGACCAGGTGTTTCGCGGACGGCGTGAATGATAACAGAGAGTAACGTTCTTTTTTGATTAAACGTTGCGTAACGTACCGTGGCATTCGCGTCAGGCGCGAATTGTTGCGCCGCAGCTAAGCAGACCGTACAGCAAACTGGCAACCATTCTCGTAAATTCCTATTTAGATGCCAATAAAAGTAGGGCAAAAATCCGCTGTCAGTTTTTTTGTGAGTATCACATGGCGATCGCCGAATTCTCGAATGCCTCGGAATGCGCAGACCGGCCTCTTCAAGGTTGGCTCGCTCAGCACAGCTTCGCGCTGGCGCTCGTAAGCTGCCTCGTGTTTTGGGCCGTTGTCGGATCTGCTCTCTTCTTCGCGCTTTAATTCAGGTACGCGCGTACTCCTCCATCGCTTTCGCCATCTCAATATCCTTCGCGGTCAGGCCACCGGCGTCATGCGTTGAAAGCGTGACATCGACCTTGTTGTAGACATTGGACCATTCGGGGTGATGGTCGAGCTTTTCGGCAAGTAACGCCACTCGCGTCATAAACGCAAAAGCTTCGCTGAAATTCTTGAACGTGAACTGACGTGCGATTGCGTCGCGATCCTGCGTTTCGCGCCATTTGGGTAAGTCCTTGAGAAGAGATGCGCGTATTGTCGCGTCTAGTTTTGGCATTAATGCGCCCTATTTTTTGAAACTGAGACATAATAGCGGAATTCCATCAACATCATAGGCACGCGACTTGATATTAGTCATGTTCCACACGCTGCGCCCCTCCCTATGTTCCCGCGAGTTGAACTTAGACTAGTGAGGGAAAGTAAATGCGCATCAAACATGTACTATTCGCAACCGCAGCGGTTGCGCTGGTTAGCGGCTCCGCATTCGCGGACGGGCAAGAGGGGCAGAGCCCGTGGCAGATCAGACTTCGCGCCGTCGGCGTCGTTCCGCAGCCAAGCGCGACAGTCACACCGATCGGCGGCACCGTAAACATCACCGACTCCATCGTTCCAGAAGCGGACGTCACCTATTTTTTTGATAACAACTGGTCAGTAGAGGTCATTGCCGCCACAACCAAGCACAGCGTGCGACATAGCTCCGACGCCTACCTTGGCGCCGCATGGCTGTTGCCGCCAACTGCGACCCTGCAATACCATTTCGATCAGCTGAAGGTTGTGCGCCCTTATGTAGGCGCCGGCCTCAATTACACCTTCTTCTATAACCCCGACCCCGGCGCGTTGGGCCAGTTACATCTGACCGACCGCCTCGGTTACGCGCTACAAGTTGGTGCCGACGTCCCCTTCGGCGATCAGGGCTATTTCTTCAACGTCGATGTGAAAAAGATATTCCTGTCGACACATGCCAGCTTCCGGGTAAGCCCGGTGACGGCAAAAGTTTCCATCGATCCCTGGCTGATCGGCGTGGGCGTCGGCATCCGCTTCTGACGCCGTGGAGCTTCGAATGGCAAGCGCGCAACCGCCGATACGTTGTGTTGCGTGTTTGCCTCCGTTTCCGGAGACCTGGAGACGCGTTATCCTAATGCATGGACTGGACGAACATTGGGGCGCCGTCCCTTGATGAGGTGGAGTGGCTTGCCCGCGCCCAATACGCAACGCTACCAGCGTCTTTCCGCAATCTCTGCGGCGATATCCTTTTCATGGTTCAGGAATTTCCCGACGAAGACGTGATACGAGACCTCGATCTCGACTCCGAATTCGACATTCTCGGGCTCTTTCAAGGCCCGACACTCGCGGAAAGAACCGGTCACACCGACCGACCGGAGCCAACTGTCATTTTCCTCTACCGCCGCCCGATACTCGACTTCTGGGCGGAGCAGCAAGGCGTACTTGGCGCCATCGTGCGCCACGTGATCGTGCATGAGATCGGCCACCATTTCGGTCTTTCGGATGATGACATGGAAAGAATAGAGAAAGAGGCATAGCACTCAGTCGAGCTGATAGGACTTCTCCGCCCGGTATACGCTGCCGTTTGGCGTCAACTGACTGGAATAGAGCACAAAATTCGCTACGGTGAATGGCGAACTTCCGTACAGCGCGTAATCGGTCAGAAAGTCGATCACGCGGCTTGTTTGTGTGCCCTTTAGCTTGGCGAGCGTGACGTGCGGCATGTATTTGCGGCCGTCCGCCTTCAGACCAATGCGTTGTAGCGCGCTTTCGATTTTGCGCTGCAGATGGTGGAGCGCCTGGTTGGCGACTGCGCCAACCCAAAGCGCATACGGACGTTTACCGCCGAAGGCTCCAACGCCTTTCAGTTCTATCGAAAACGTCGGCGATGAAATGGCCGCCAGTGTGTCGTCGATGGCTGCCGCATCGCGCCCGTCAACCTCGCCAATAAACCTCAGCGTCAAATGAAGTTGTTCGCGCGTCTGCCACCGCGCGCCAGGTACGCCAGCCTGCAACACCGCAAGCGATCGCGCAACACCCTCAGGAAGGGCGATAGCCACGAACAACCGCATCATCTCTTTTTCGCAAATCGTTCGAACAGCAAACGACGACGGAAGATCAGCGCGACAGCAGCAAATCCGATCCCCGCAAGCAGGATGGCAAGCGCCAGAGCCAGTTCGCGCTGCCACATACCTGGCGCGGGCACCAGCTTGGAGGCCCACATAACACCGACCAGCGCCGTGGCTGCCGTTACGGAGGCCCCAATGACGCTGGGCAGAAGCGAACGGCGCAGCGTGTCGTCGATGTTGATCAGCTTACGACGGCGGCCAAGCCAGAACAGAACGCTGACGCTCGCCCACGATCCGAGAGAGGTTCCCAACGCCACACCGAGCGCACCCATGTGGAGGCCTAGTACAAGCAGCATCTTGAGTCCAACATTGACGGCCACGGCTGTCCAGGTCGCGCGGACCGGCGTCGCCGTGTCGTGACGCGCGTAGAAGGTGGACGTGAGCAGGCGCGCCAATACGAAGGCTGGCAGCCCTACGCCGTATCCAGCGAGCGCGAGGGCAGAGGTGTCCGCAGCATCGACGTGGAAGGCGCCGTGCACAAAGATTCCACGCATGATGGTTTGCGGCACGACCAGGAAAGCGGCGGCGAACGGCAAGGTGAGGAACAACGCAATCGCCGCGCTGCGGTTCTGTGCCGTCCGTGCGCCGGCCTCGTCGCCGCGCGCCACCCGCTCCGACATTTCCGGCAGCAGAACAGTCGCGAGTGCGATGCCGAGCACGCCCAACGGCAGCTGATCTATACGGTCGGCGTAATTGACAGCGGTCAGCACGCCGACCGGCAGCAGATTCGAGATCAGCGTGTCGATCAGGAGATTGATCTGCACACTGGCCGAACCGACGGTCGCTGCACCGAGCGCGAGCAAGAATTCCTTCACCCGCGGTGTCCAACGCGGCAAACGGATGTGTAGGCGCATGTGACTTCGCGCGGCAGCCCAGGCGATGAAACCGAGTTGCAGCGCGCCACCGGCCAATACGCCGCAGGCGGCGGCATATCCGGCGTTGGGAAACCAGTGCGCAAATAGCAAGGCGGCGATCATCGCCAGATTGAGGAAAATTGACCACGCGGCGGCGGCCGCAAATTTGCCTACGGCATTCAGCATCGCCGATAGTTGGACTGACGAAACAGTCATGATGAGATAGGGAAAACAGATACGGCCGAAGGCGGTGGCCAAGGTCAGTTCGGCGGGACGGCCGGCAAGTCCCATCGCCAGCATCACGTAGCGCATGCCAGCGAGAGCGGCCACCAAGAGCACAAGCTGCACTATGATCTGCCACGAATAGACTTCGTCGGCAAATTGCGCCGCCGCCTCGGGGCCATCCAGATTGACGATCTTGGTGAACCGCGGCAGGAACGCCGCATTGAAGGCCCCTTCCCCGAAGATATTGCGGAAGCTGTTCGGAAAGCGGAAGGCGCTCCAGAACGCGTCCGACACCATGCCGTCGCCCATCACATAGGCCGCGACGATGTTCGTCACGAATCCTGTGACGCGCGACAGAGCAGTAAAGCCCGAGACGGTAAGAAGACGTTTGAACATGGAAATTTTGTTAGGAAATGGTCGAAGATTCGTCCGATTCAAGTACGGACAATCCCGCACAACCGGTGATTTTGGAAGCCTGATGCCTTGATCATGCGGCTTCCAAGCACGATATTAGGGGTCGGTGCGGCCTTTTTGGGGGCCGACAAGGAAGGATTCCATGGCTGACTACGACAATCGGATCATACGCGGCCGGACGGCCGAAGCTGGCGTCATCGACGCAGGGCTGCGCGCCTACATGCTGCGTGTATACAATTACATGATGGTGGGCTTGGTGTTGACCGGCTTGGCGGCTTACGGCGCCTATGCCGCCGCCCTCACGACCGATCCAGCGGCTGCGGCCATGACGCTTCGTGACGGCACGATGCTGACGAGTTTCGGCGTGGCGATATTC
>JAGWVX010000160.1 GCA_018970685.1 Alphaproteobacteria bacterium
GAGCGGCCTTACGTAAATGAACCCGATCGGCAGAAACCGAAACGTTATACCTTGAGCACGCTTTTGCCGGCATAAACCGCTTGATCGCCCAATTGCCCTTCGATCCGCAAAAGCTGGTTATACTTAGCCAGACGGTCCGAACGGCATAGCGAACCGGTCTTGATCTGCCCGCAATTGGTGGCGACGGCGAGATCGGCGATCGTGGAATCTTCGGTCTCGCCCGAGCGGTGGCTCATGACCGCGCGATAGGCGGCCGTGTGCGCCATTTCCACGGCTTCGAGCGTCTCGGTCAGCGAGCCGATCTGGTTGACCTTGATGAGGATGGCGTTGGCAGCACCTTTTTCGATACCTTCCTTCAGTCGCACCGTGTTGGTAACGAAGAGGTCGTCGCCAACCAACTGTACCTTCTTGCCGATAGCCTTCGTGATCGCGATCCAGCCTTCCCAGTCGTCTTCGGCAAGACCGTCTTCGATCGAGAAGATGGGATAACGCGAAACAAGCTCCTCATACACTTTGACCATGCCGAGCGGATCGAGCGTGCGCCCTTCGCCGGCCAACACATATTTGCCGTCCTTGAAGAACTCGGACGACGCCGGATCGAGCGCGACATAGATATCCTCGCCGGGTCGATAGCCGGCCTTCTCGATCGCTTTGACGATAAACGACAACGCTTCGTCGGCGCTCTTCAAATTCGGCGCGAACCCGCCTTCGTCACCGACATTGGTGTTGTGGCCGGCGTCCTTCAAAGCCTTCTTCAGTGTGTGAAACACCTCCGCGCCATAGCGCAGCGCTTCGCGGAAAGTCGGCGCCCCAGCCGGCACAATCATGAATTCCTGGAAATCGATCGGGTTGTCGGCATGTACGCCGCCGTTGACGATATTCATCATTGGCACCGGCAGCAGATTGGCTTTCGCTCCGCCGACATAGCGATAGAGCGGCAGATTTGCCGCATCGGCCGACGCCTTGGCCGCGGCCAGCGACACACCAAGGATGGCGTTCGCGCCCAACCGAGCCTTGTTCGGCGTGCCGTCGAGCGCGCACATCGCTTTGTCCAGGCGGATCTGGTCCTCGGACTCCATGCCGCACAACGCGTCAAACAATTCGCCGTTGACCGCGGCAACAGCCTTTTCAACGCCTTTGCCGCCGTACCGTTTGCCGCCATCGCGCAGCTCGACGGCTTCGTGGGCGCCGGTTGACGCCCCCGATGGCACTGCCGCGCGACCGAACGACCCATCTTCTAGTCGAACATCCACCTCAACCGTCGGATTGCCGCGGCTATCCAAGATCTCACGAGCTGCGATATCGATAATTGCGGTCATTTTTCGCGTCCTTCGCCAGGTCAAGCCAAATCTGCGCCTGCTTTAAGCGATGCCGCTTGCGCCATCAAGCGCGACGGAGTGGGGCAAATTTGCCGTTAAAATGCCTGTGCAATAAAGACAAGGAGGAGCGTCATGTTTCTGACACGCATGATCTTGCCTGTCGCCGCCGCGTCCTTCCTGGCGACGGCATCCTTTGCCGCAAGCGACCAGCCCGTCGCACCGCCGGCTCAAGTACCCTGCCCTGCCTATGGCGCGGGCTATTGGGGCGGTCCCATGGGCTTCCTGACGCCGGAAGAGCGGATGATGCATTTCGCCGACATCCAGAAGGCAACCGCTGGGATGTCTTTCGACCAGATGCGGGCTTACCGCATGGCCGAGCGCAACAAGGTAATGGCCATGAGCCCGGCCGAGCGGCAGAAATATGCTGCTGATTTGAAGGCAAAATGGGACGCGCTCCCCACCGATCAGAAGTCGCAGATGCGACAGCAAATGGTTTCCTTCCGCGCCAACCGGCCGATGATGGGCGGCGGCATGGGACGGGGCGGTATGGGGAGGGCTGGCTGCCCATAACGCTTGCGCGGCCGAACTTTGGTAATTTCCCACGGCTCCCGCGTGATTCCCACACGGGAGCCGTTAGATGGGGAAACGCCATGCCTGCGGATTTGTTAAGTGCCATCATCACGCTTCTTGCGATTATTCTCTATTTCTTCATGGGTATCCGCGTCGCTCAGATGCGGGAGAAACACGGCATCAAGGCACCGGCAACATCCGGGCACGAAGAATTCGACCGCGCCTTCCGCGTTCAGATGAACACACTCGAAGCACTGCCCGTATTCCTGCCGTTGCTTTGGCTCGCAACCTATTATTTCCACAGCTTTACATGGCTGCCAGCAGCTCTGGGCCTGGTTTGGGTTGTCGGCAGGGTTCTGTACATGAACGGCTATATGGCCGATCCTGATAAGCGTGGCGCGGGTTTCGGCATCGCGACCACCGCTCAGCTCGGTCTTCTAATCGTAGCGATCATCGGCATCGTACAGTCCTGGCCCGACGCCTAAGGCGTCGCGGCAACCGGGCGACGTTTGGCAATAGCGTCGATGGCAACGAGTTCGTCGATCAGCGCAGGCACATCCTTCAGTTTGAGCATGTTGGGGCCGTCCGACGGCGCATGATCGGGATCTTGATGGACTTCCATGAACACAGCGGCAACGCCTACGGCCGCCGCTGCACGGGCCAGATAAGGCACCATCTCCCGATCGCCGCCCGTGGTCGCTCCCAGCCCGCCAGGCTGCTGCACCGAATGCGTTGCGTCGAACACCACCGGTGCGCCGAATTTCGCCATGATCGGCAGCGACCGCATGTCGGAAACCAGCGTGTTGTAGCCAAAACTGGCGCCGCGCTCCGTCGTGAGCACATTGGGATTGCCCGCGTTGGTGACCTTGGCGATCACGTTTTTCATGTCCCAGGGCGCTAAGAATTGCCCTTTCTTGATGTTGATCACACGTCCCGTCTTCGCTGCGGCGACCAGCAGATCGGTCTGGCGGCAAAGGAATGCCGGGATCTGCAGTACGTCCACCGCCTGGGCTACGGCAGCGCATTGGTCGCGCTCGTGGACGTCGGTGAGCACCGGCAGATCGAAGGTTTCTCGGATGTCGTTGAATATCGGCAAGGAGGCTTCTAGCCCCATCCCCCGTGCTGAGCCGACGCTGGTGCGGTTTGCCTTGTCGAAACTCGTCTTGTAGATCAGCCCGACCCCCGCCTTGGCGGCGATCTCCTTCAGAGCTGCTGCCATTTCGAAGGCGTGCGCCCGGCTTTCGAGCTGACAGGGACCGGCAATGATCGCAAGCTTTTTCGCGTTGCCGACTTCAACGGAACCGACCTTGACGGTCGCATTGGGGGATACAGCGGTCATGAGTCTATTCTAGCCGCCGTCCGCGCAAACGCCACAGCGTTCACTTCAGCAGATAGGCGACCGTGCTGAACGGCGAGATAATGGGCGAGAGGAGCGTCATGATCGACCAGTAGGTCGTGCGCTCCACCCGGACCACATCGCCTGGACGGATGCGCGTGGTCTCGTCGGCAGGCACTTCCTGGCCCTTGGCCTCGCCTTGGTGGCGGACGATGACTTCGGATTCTACCGCACGATCGGTGAATCCGCCCGCCAACGCGATGGCGTTCGGCACCGACATGGCGTTCACATAGGCGTATTCGCCGGGCTTGTTCACCTCGCCGATAATGTAAAAGGGCCGATAGGTGGTGACCTCTACACTGACGCGTGGATTGAGAAGGTAGCCGCCGCCGGTCAGCGCCGTGGCGATATGTGATTCCAGCGCATAGGTCGTAAGCCCTGCGGCTGCGACCCGCCCAACCAGCGGCAGCTGGACATAACCCGTGCTGTCGATCTGAAACTCGCCGGAAAGATCGGCCTCGCCGAAGACGGTGACGCGCACCGTGTCGCCCGTGCCCAGGCGATAGGCGCTGTCCTCAGACGGGCGCAGCCCGTTGACCGTGACGGATTCATTTGCCGGCGGAGCAATCATCGCGGCATAACGTGATTGCTGCGGTTGCGGATTGTTGGTTTGCGGAGCGTTCGCCGGCGCACCTGTCCGCGCGTCGGCGCTAGGCGGCGGTAGCTGCGCGGGGTGGCCCGGCTGTAGCGCCTGCGAAACAGTCACTGGCGTCGTCGGCGCGGCCGTCGGCGGGGCGGCTCTCTGATTGGTCAAGGAGTCATCCGGCCCAGGTGGGATTTCCGCGGCATAGCGCGGGATATTCTGCTGCGGGTTGTACTCTGTCGCCGGAGGTGCGTCCGTGCTCTGTGCATATGCACCGGCGAGCATCGCCAGCGCAGCGGCCAATGCGGAAATGGCGGATGTCCGGACCATGCTGCGGATGCTACGGACCAGACGTTTACGAATGGCTAAGGAAGGCCTCTTCTTCTAGGGAAGCAGATCTTTTCGCAGCGCCGGCACCGCCCTCGCCAGCTCATTCGCCACCATTTTGGAGAAGTAATCGGCGCCTGTGCGGCTCAGATGCGTATAGTCGAAATAGAGCTTCATCGAGCCTTCCGGTCCGGTGTCAGACGTGGGGGGCAACGGCTCCAGCGTTTCATATTTCGGTTCGCCAATGGTGGTGCCCTTCTCGGCGGCGGCCAACACCTTGGGGATCGGCGGCATCTCGGCCAAGCGCGTTGCCGCTGCTGCACCCATCGCCTGCACCGCGGCCGCACTATCCGCGTGAAGGTCGACCAATGGCACATTCATCTCCTTGGCGACCTTCCGTACTGCCTCGGCCCACGGTTCCAGATCGTCCTGCAACACGCCGTTCTTGAATTCGCGGCGCGTCAGCGGCGTTACCAGTACCGGCGTGGCCCCCGCCGTGCGTGCTTCCGTCACGTAGCGCTGCAGATTGGTCGGGAACTCGGTGACGAGATTGGTGGATCTGCCCGGTTTGCCCGGCTGGTCGTTATGACCGAACTGGATCAACACATAGGTATTCGTGAAGCCGCCCGATTTCATCTCGTCAAGCGCCACGTCCCACGAGCCTTCCGCACGGTAGGAATAAGTCGAACGTCCGCCGCGTCCCAGGTCGATGCAAGCGACGATCGAGGTGACGTGAGAGGCGCAGAAACTGCCGCCCCAACCGCTGCCCACCTGTATGGTGGAATCGCCGACGAGGATGATTTTCACAGGCTCGATCGGTTTGGGCACTGGACGATCGGTGATCGAAGGATCGTCGGTCGGCGATAATGACGTCGGCACCGTCACAGGCGTTGCTTGTGCAATCACGGTAACCGGTGTCAAAATCATCACCGCAGTGACCAGAGCGATCCTGAAATTCATCTGTCATCTCCCTTGAAACGGACCCGTCCTGGTCCCCGCACTTTTTCTACCCAGATAGCCGCCGCCTGTCACGCGCGGCTCCTCCACGACACCCGCTTACACTAACCTCCCCTGCTTCACCGCGGCGGCGATGAAGGAGCGAAACAGTGGGTGGGGATCGAAGGGGCGCGATTTCAGTTCGGGATGGAATTGAACGCCGATGAACCAAGGATGGTCCGGGATTTCCATGATCTCCGGCAGCCTGCGGTTAGGCGACCAGCCGGATACGACCAATCCATGCTCGGCCAAGTGTTTCACGTAGTTCACGTTGACTTCGTAGCGGTGGCGGTGGCGCTCGGAAATCTCCGTCGTGCCATAGACCTCAGCCACATGGCTGCCGGGCATCAACACCGCCGGGTAGGCACCTAGCCGCATGGTGCCGCCGAGGTCGCTGTTTTCCGCCCGCGTTTCCACTTGGTTGCCCTTTACCCATTCCGTCATAAGGCTGATTACCGGATGACGCGGCCGGCCGATCTCCGTCGTGCCCGCGCCGTCCAGGCCCGCTTGGTCGCGCGCCGTCTCGATCACCGCCATGTGCAGGCCGTAGCAGATGCCGAAAAACGGCACGCCGCGTTCGCGGGCAAACTTCACAGCCTGGATCTTGCCTTCCGTACCGCGCTCCCCGAATCCGCCGGGCACCAAAATGCCGTTGACGTTTTCAAGAAAGGCGGCCGCATCGGATCGCTCGAATATCTCGCTGTCGATCATCTCCATGCGCACGCGCACATTGTTGGCGATTCCGCCATGAGCGAGCGCTTCCGATAGCGACTTGTAGGAATCCTTCACCTGCATGTATTTGCCGACGACGGCGATCTTCACCTCGCCTTCCGGGTTCTTCACCCGATCGACGACCGATTGCCATTTCGACAGATCGGGCTGCGGCGCGTCTTGGATGCCGAAAACGTTGAGGATCTCGGTGTCGAAGCCGACCTGGTGATAGGCCAGAGGCGCCTGATAGATGGTCGACAGGTCGAGCGCCGGGATCACCCGCTGCGCCGGCACGTTGCAGAATAGGCCGATCTTGCGGCGTTCATCCTCCGGCAGCGGCTTTTCAGAACGGCAAAGCAGGATGTCGGGCTGGATACCGATGGCTCTCAGCTCCTTGACCGAGTGTTGCGTCGGCTTGGTCTTCAGTTCGCCGGCGGCCTCGATATAGGGCACCAAGGTAAGATGCACGAAGGCGTGATGCGCACGGCCCAGTTCGTTGCCGAGCTGGCGAATGGCCTCGAAGAACGGCAGGCCCTCGATGTCGCCCACCGTGCCGCCGATCTCGCAGAGCAGGAAATCGACATCGTCCGCGCCGGCCATCACGAACTCCTTGATGGCGTCGGTGACATGGGGGATCACCTGAACGGTACGGCCGAGATAATCGCCTCTGCGCTCCTTCGCGATCACATCCTGATAAATGCGGCCCGAGGTGATGTTGTCGGACTTCGACGAAGCGACCCCCGTGAAACGTTCGTAGTGCCCGAGGTCGAGATCGGTCTCCGCGCCGTCGTCGGTGACGTAGACCTCGCCGTGCTGGAAGGGGGACATCGTCCCCGGATCGACGTTGAGATAAGGATCGAGCTTCCGCAGACGGACGCTAAACCCGCGTGCCTGCAGAAGCGCCCCGAGTGCTGCGGACGCAAGGCCCTTTCCCAAGGAGGAGACCACGCCG
>JAGWVX010000161.1 GCA_018970685.1 Alphaproteobacteria bacterium
TTCGGGCGTTATTCGAGCCTCTTCTACACGCCTGGTGGCAATGTCGGCGATATCTTGTACGACGGCATCGCTCAGACGGCTTACAAGCGCGACGAGTCCTATGGCCTGCAGGTCGAGGGTTCCTATCGTCTGGGCAGCGATCAGACGCTGCGTTTCGGCGCGGTCTACGAGGCCGACGACCTGGTGAGCAACACGTCGTCTCTGGTTTTGCCCGTTGCAGCGGGTTCGGCCGCCAATCCCAATCCGAATCCTCTTTGCGCCGACCCTACAAACACCTGCCAGACTTCGGACGTTCCGCTCAATATCATCGACAACAGCACCAAGCGCGCTTCGAGCTACAGCTTCTATCTCCAGGATGAATGGCAGATCATTCCGACACTAACGGTGAACTTCGGCGTCCGTTACGACAAGTACCAGGCCTACAGCCACGGCGACCAGCTCGGCCCGCGCGTCAATGCGGTGTGGAAGCCGCTCGACGGCACGATCATCCACGCGGGCTATGCGCGATATTTCACACCGCCGCCGATCGAACTGGTTTCCAGCTCGGATATTTCGCTGTTCAACAACACCACGGCGGCCCCGGCGATCCCGACGGATACGACCCCCGTGGCCGAACGCGCCGACTATTACGACGTTGGCATGTCGCAACAGCTCACGGCAGAGCTCAACGTCGGTCTCGATACCTATTTCAAACTGTCGAAGAATCTGATCGACGAAGGTCAATTCGGCGCTCCGATCATCCTGACGCCGTTCAACTACGCCCGTGGCAGGCAATATGGCGCCATCCTGACGGCCGATTACACGACCGACAACTTCAGCACTTACGCCAATTATTCGCTTGAGCGCGCCATTGGAGAGGATTGGATCACGAGCGAATTCAGTTTTGATCCCGCAGCGTTTGCTTATGTGCAAAACCACTTCATCTCCCTCGATCATGAACAAAAGGGATCGGCCTCCGCCGGCTTTGCGTATCGGTGGGATTCTACGGTGTTTAGCGCCGACATGATTTACGGCACGGGCTTGCGCCAAGATCTTACGCTCCCCAGCGGTGACGTCATTCCCAACGGGGACCACGTGCCCGCTTATGTGCAAGTCAATCTCGGTATCAGCAGCGACTTGACGGACATCGGACTGGATGGCGTCACGGCGCGAGCGGACGTCATCAACCTGTTTGATGTGGATTATCAAATCCGCAGCGGCAGCGGTGTCGGCGTCTTTGCGCCGCAATTTGCCCAGCGGCGCGCCTTCTTCTTCGGCCTATCCAAATCGTTGTAGGAATGTAGCGGCAAGCGGCGGCGATTCATCGTGGCGCCGATGCGTGACGATCCAGCCGTCGCTGCCAAAAAAAGAAACGATCCTCTCCTAACGGCCAGACGAAATCTTTGTCTCGTCGCGCCGCATCTGTCGTTTGATTCGTTGCAACGGCGGGCTGCCCCTGTGCCCGGCGGGCGAACGTCCTATAGTGTTCGCGCCCCGAAAACGCGGGCCGCGGATTTCCTCATGGAGACGACCCATGCATGATCGCTTCGGTCCCCTCGATGCCGTTTGCAGCTTGCCCGTGGTGCAAAACGAATCGGTACGCTCCTATGCGCCGGGTTCGCCAGAGCGCACCACTATCAAGGCGCGATTGGAGGCGATGGCGCGCGAGCGGATCGACCTTCCACTGGTCATCAACGGGCGGGATGTCCGCACGGGCAAGCTACAGGCATCAGTCATGCCCCATCGCCACGGCCATGTTCTAGCCGATGCGCATTTGGCGGGCCGCGGTGAGATCGAAGCCGCCGTCGCCGCGGCGTTGCAGGCGCGCGCCGGCTGGAGCGCCACGCCCTGGCAGGAGCGCGCCGCGGTGTTTCTGCGCGCCGCCGATCTTTTGAGCGGGCCGTGCCGCGACACGTTGAATGCAGCGACCATGCTGGGGCAGTCGAAGACGGTCCATCAAGCTGAGATCGACTCAGCGGCCGAGCTCGCCGATTTCTGGCGCTTCAACGCTGCCTTCCTGGCGCAAATCTACGCACATCAGCCGATCTCGTCTCCCGGCACCTGGAACCGAGTCGATTACCGTCCGCTCGACGGCTTCGTCTATGCCGTGACGCCGTTCAATTTCACCTCGATTGCGGGCAACCTTCCCACGGCGCCGGCATTAGCCGGAAACACGGTGCTGTGGAAACCGGCGAGCACCGCGCAATATTCCGCGCATTTCATCATGAACATCCTGCGCCAAGCCGGGCTGCCCGGCGGCGTGATCAATCTTGTGTATGGCAAGGCGTCGGAGATTTCCGACATCGCGTTGGCGCATCCCTCGTTCATGGGCGTGCATTTCACCGGTTCGACAGAGGTCTTCAACGCTATCATGCGCCGCGTAAGCGAAGGCCGTTATCGCGGCTATCCGCGGCTGGTCGGCGAGACCGGCGGCAAGAATTTCATCCTGGCGCATCCGAGCGCCGATGTAGCGGCGCTTGCCACCGCCGTTCTGCGCGGTGGTTTCGAATATCAAGGGCAGAAATGCTCGGCGGCCTCGCGCCTCTATGTGGCGAAGAGCCTGTGGCCGGAGTTGCGCGATCGGCTGGCAGCCGGCATCGAGAGCATCGCTATGGGCGACATCACCGATTTCCGCAATTTCATGGGAGCGGTGATCGATGAAGCGTCTTGGCGCAAGCTGAGCGCTGCACAAGACGAGGCAAAGCACGATCCGGCGTACAAGCTTGTCTGCGGCGGCGCCGCGGATGCAAAAGAGGGCTGGTTCGTCGGCCCGACACTGGTGGAAGCCAGCGATCCGCAGGCACGGTTGATGAAAGAAGAACTCTTCGGCCCCATCGTCACGGCCTATGTCTATGACGATGCCGCGTTCGCCGAGACCATCGGGCTCGTCGACCGATCCAACGATTACGGATTGACGGGATCCATCTTCGCTACCGATGTTGGCGCCGTCGCCGCGGCACTGGCGGGATTACGCCACACCGCTGGAAATTTCTACATCAACGACAAGCCCACCGGCGCCGTGGTGGGCCAACAGCCTTTCGGCGGAGGACGGGCCTCCGGCACAAACGACAAGGCCGGTTCGATGTGGAACCTGATGCGCTGGATCTCGCCGCGCACGATAAAGGAAACCTTCGTGCCGCCGAAAGATTACCGTTATCCGTTCATGGGCGAGTCTTAGAGGCTTTAGCTTCGTGACAATTCCTCTGCGCGCGCCTTGGCCGCGGCGACCGCGCGCGTCATCAGCGCTTCAAGGCCGTCCTTGGCCAGAAGAATCTTGAATGCCGCTTCGGTCGTGCCGCCCGGTGTCGCCACGTCGCGGCGGAGTTCGGCGGGATCGCGCTTGTCGGCGTCAAGAAGGGCGCCAGTTCCAGCGACGGTCGCCCGCGCCAGCATGGTGGACGTCGCGCGCGGCAAGCCGGCAGCAACGCCCGCCGCCGCCAGCGCCTCGACCAAGGCGAAAACATAAGCCGGACCGCTGCCTGACACGGCCGTTGCGGCATCGATCAGCGCTTCGCGTTTCAGCCACACCGTCCGGCCGATCGCGGAGAGAAGCGACTTTGCCAGTGCCCGATCCTGCGTCGTGGCGGTGGGAGCGGCGTAGAGGGCCGTAATGCCGCGGTCGATGCCGCCCGGCGTGTTCGGCATGGCGCGAACGATCCGCGCCTTCCGTCCCCAATGCTTCGCCATGAACGCCACCCCGGTTCCAGCCGCGATGGAGATCATCAGGGTGCCCGAGCCCGCAATGGATTTGAGGTGCGCGGCCTCAGTCCTCAAGACCTGCGGCTTCAGCGCCACGACGCAGGCGCGCCAGCGCTCGCGTGGAATCTTTCGGAGGTCCCCGACGAGCTTCGGACCCTCAAGTTTACGCAGGTGCGGGGATGGGTTCGGCTCGACGGCTGTAATCGGCCCGAGGCCAGCCTTGATCCAGCCCCGGATAAGCGCGCTGCCCATGTGGCCGGCGCCGACAAGAAGGATGGGCGCGCTCATTCATCTCTCCTTGACTGGAGCACGAACGCAGCGTCACGCCTGACCCGCGCACTCCAGAATCGCCGCCGCTACGGCCTCTTCCGCCGTTTTGCCGCCCCACAGGACGAACTGGAAGGCTGGGTAATAATGTTCGCAGGCTTCCAGTGCCAAGTTGAGCAGCGCTTCACATTGCGAAGCGCTGGCATGGGCGTCGGGGAAAATCATCGCATGGCGGAAGACGATGGTGCCGTCTTCGGGCCACAGATCGAAATGCCCGATCCACAACCGGGCATTTACGAACATCAACAGGGCGGCCACATCGGCGAGCCGTGTCTCGCCTTTCACCCGCATGTCGAAAGCGCTGGAGAGATGCAGCGATTGTAGATCTTCGCGCCAGGTGAAGCTGAAGTGATGGTCCGACCAGCGGCCGGCCACCGACAGATTCAGTTCGTCGCGCCCGGACCGTTCATACGCCCAGCCGTTCTCTTCCACCGTATGCTCCAGCATATCGAGCGGATGGGCGCGGCTGACGGTCTCGTCCTGGTGGATTACGGTCATCCCTGACTCCTGGAACTGGCGTGCGACGCAAAACGAAGCAGTTGAGTGCCAACCTGACACAAGATTTTGCGGGGTGACAAGAGTCTCGCCACCCTGCCCTTTGGACACAAAAAGCAATTCACAGATTTCGGTTAACCGTCACACAGCGCGCCGGTTGGCCGGTTTGTGCCGCTTGACCGGTCGGGGAATCCGCCGCTCCAGCATCGCGACGCGCGCTTCGAGCCGCTCATTTTCGCCGCGAGCCTTGGCCGCCATCGCCTTCACCGCTTCGAACTCCTCGCGAGGTACGAAGTCCATGTCGGCAACCAGCTTCTCTAGGCGTTGCTTCACGAAGGTGTCGATTTCGGCCCGTACACTCTGCGCGGCGCCGGCAGCATCGGTAAACATTTTCGCGAGCCCATCGAGGAACGGATTGTCGGTCTGCATGGAGAGCCTCCCTGGCCTGATGGGGTGGACGGCCCCCGCTCCCGGCATCTCGGTGCCATAGTGTGGCTGTTGCAAGGCCACTTGAGGAGAGCCGTCCATGAGCGAGATTATCACGATCGGGTTGGACATCGCGAAGCACGTTTTTCAGGTTCACGGCGTTGATAAGGCTGGAACTGTGGTGATCCGCCGGAAGCTGCGGCGGGGTGAGGTTCTGGAGTTCTTCGGAGGACTCAAGCCGTGCCTAGTCGGCATGGAGGCCTGTGCAACGGCGCATTACTGGGGCCGGTCGATCATGGCGCTTGGGCATCGCGTGAAGCTGATGCCGCCGACCTACGTGAAGCCCTATGTAAAGCGGCAAAAGAACGACGCCGCCGACGCCGAGGCCATCTGCGAGGCGGTCACTAGGCCCACGATGCGGTTTGTGCCGGTCAAGGGCGAGGAGCAGCAGGGCATTCTGGTGCTGCACCGGACGCGTGAACTTCTGATCCGCCAACGGACTATGCTGATCAACGCGTTGAGGGCCCATTTGGCCGAGTTCGGGATCGTCATGGCGCAAGGCCGCGCGGGTGTAGCAACTCTGGTCACGCTGGTCGAAGACGACGAGCATGACCTGATCCCGGCGATTGCCCGCGACGGGCTGTTGGCCGTAGTTGACCAGCTGCGCGACGCCCATGAACGCGTCGGCGCAATCGAGCGTAAAATCCTGGCATGGCATCGCTCCAACACGCAGAGCCGACGGCTGGAGACGATTCCCGGTATCGGGCCTATTACGGCCAGCGCCCTTGCTGCCACTATCACGGATGCGAGCCTGTTCCGGTCCGGTCGCGAGCTGGCCGCGTGGATCGGCTTGGTGCCAAGGCAGAACTCCAGTGGCGGCAAAGAGCGGCTCGGCCACATCAGCAAGAAGGGCGATCAATATCTCCGCCGACTACTTGTGATCGGCGCACACGCGGTGCTGCGATTTGCGCGCAATGGCAAGGCCTCGACGACAAAGTGGGCGACTGCATTGCTCGCCCGCAAGCCCTACAAGCTCGCGGCGGTGGCTCTCGCCAACAAAATGGCCCGTATCGTCTGGGCACTGCTGACGAAGAATGAGGAGTTCAGGCCTCAGTTGGTTGTGTGAAGCCATGGCTTCCAGGCCCGGCGGAGGATCATAGAGATTGGTGAGGTGCTGAGGGATTGATGACGAAACGGTCGATACCGGGGACAGGCAAAACCCGCTCTAAGGGGCTCGGCGTCAACGAACGCGATGACCTGAATGGGAGCCAGTCCCGCGGACTTCATCAGGGCCAGCGGTCATGGAACCGCAACCAAAGGCCGGACACATGACCGCACCCGACCATCTTCGTCGTCATCGCCAAAAACATCTTGCCAAGCGGGGGCCGTCCACACATGATGAAACCATGCGCCTGCCCGCAGGCTGATATCGATTTGTTTGCAGACGAGGTTCTGCGCGATCCTTACCCTATTTATCAGGTGCTGCGCGATATGGGACCGGTCGTCTTCATGAAGCCAACGAGCGTTTACGCATTGGCGCGCTATCAAGATGTTCGAGAGGCTCTTTCGAACTGGGAAGTATTCACTTCAGCCCGCGGCGTTGCACTGACCGATACTATCAATGAACAGATTGCCGGCAACACGTTGGGCAGCGACCCGCCCAAACACGACCGCTTACGGCGCATTCTCCAGCGGCCCTTAACTGCCCCGGCGTTACGTGCACTTACGGCCCAACTCGAATCGGAGGCTGAGAAACTTGTTGAAAGGCTCGTTGCAAGGCATTCGTTCGACGCAGCGACAGATCTCGCCCAGTTTCTCCCTCTGTCGGTTGTTTCAAACCTCGTCGGGTTACCCGAAGAGGGGCGAGAGCGAATGCTGGAATGGGCTAGCGCTGCGTTCAACACAATCGGCCCACTCAACGCCCGCTA
>JAGWVX010000162.1 GCA_018970685.1 Alphaproteobacteria bacterium
TGCAGCTTGGGACTTCGTGGCCTGGATGTGAGTTGGCCGTCGCGGCGTGGCGGATCATCCGAATAAAGTCTGTCGATGAATGCGGGGTCATCCAACGACAGGTCTACGGCGCCCATATAATCATCGCAGCGATCTGCGAACATGGTGACGATCATCGAGTGGCCGGATGTCATAACGGGATTCGACATAAAGGCCTGACCTGCGGGAATGTCCATTGCGATGTAGGTGCGGGCGATACGGGAGAGGCGCATATGTTCGGGCGTTCCAAATTGAAATGCGGAATGGTCGGACAGCGCTACGATGCGGAATTCACCTTCCAACACCTCGGCGAAGACAAGGCTGCCGCTGCGTCCCTTGGGGTTACCGGGTCGTGGGACGCCAAGATGAAAATGATACAAGCCATGCCTGATCAGCGTGAAATCAATATCCTTCTTCTTTGCCGCCGCCCGCGCTCCGGGAAGGACAATACCAGCCGTCTTTGCAAGGTCAGACAGATGCGGCGTAAGATCCTTTCCGTCTTTGACCTTCTGAAGGAGTGGACGCAGCGTGCGGTCGGCGAGTTGAAGCTCCAGCCGTGAGACTCCGCCCGACCAGGCACTAACCCGCCGCGGCTTCGATGGGATATGGCGCATCCGCCAAGTGATGAACGCCAGGATGAGGCGGCGCGTTGGCATTGCCTGCATGGCTTGCAGCGTCAATTTGTTATTGGGCACGCGGGGTATGAGCCGGATGATTTCATCGCGGAAGGCTTGGATGCGCGGCCGATAAACGACTCGTTCCGGCAGGGGATCAGGACCAACAGCGCTCATGTGCCGAACAGTTCGCCGCGATGGGTTTCGATAAAGTCGGCGCAATCCATCTCGGTCAGGTTCTTTGCTTGTGTGTGACGCGTGCCGGGATACAGCACTCGTTTGGCGGCTTCGAACCGCGCCGCATTGGGATGAAGACAGGCACCGTAGATTTCGCTTTGCGTGTTGAGCCCATAGCTCATCAAGTGTGCCATGTTCGTCGGATGGAAGCTGAAGCCCAGGAAGACCGTTTTTTTGGCGCCGGCGAGCAGATCGCGCATCTTCGCCAACTCCAGCCCATTGTAGGTCCGCTCCGTGTATGTGCGGATGCCCTGATAGAGTGGCGTCAGGAAAGATGTTTCCTTTCCGAATGGCGCAACAGCCGTGGCACCAAACGGGCAGATGCTGCCATAGACATGAACGATGGGAAGGTGTTCTACGGCATAGTATGCGGCGCTCCTCTCCATACCCTGGCAGCGCAGCTCGCCGAAAAGCATTTGTTCGATATAGCGGTCGTAATTGAAAATGACGAACCCGACATCCTGAAGCGCCTGGGCAAGAGCACGCCGCGGCAGTTTGGGCTGGACGTACCGTGCGATACGGGCAAGCCACGTGCGATACAGCTCGCCGATGGTGGAGAGAAACGCATCGTCATTTGTGGACTTGCGCGCGAGATAGCTTTCGACCTCTGATTTGAGGATGATATGGGTGATGGCGACTTTGCCGACTTCCAACATATCCGGCCGGTCGCTCCACTCGTCCAGTAGATCGTCAATCGAGTCCTTCCGGTCGATGGCGTAACGGATTTGGTTCGCTGCGCTAATGCGCTTATCGGTCAAGCCGTCCTGCATATTAGCAAGGGCCTGGCTGATGGGACCAGACATGCTCGGCTGTTCCCCGCCGAACTCTTCAGCAAGAGCTTTTGCGATGCGTTCGGCAAGTTCAGCGCCCACGGGCATATTGGGACTTAGGGCTTTGCTAGCGCCGGCGCCGATAACAAAGACGAGTGACGGAGAAGCGGTCATTGCCCGGCCTGCGAAACGAGACTTTCGAGCATAACCACGGGCGGAGCATCGGACAAAGGCTTGAGGATTGCGGTGGCGGCAGTAAGGGCCTCTGCGGGTACAATCACCCGCCTGACCCATTCGAGAGCGCGCTTGCCATCGAATTCCTGAAACACCCAGCACCAGTCCGCGAGGCGCTGCGGCGGCGCGCCATGGAGAGACACGTTCGATGTGATTTCGCCAGCGGGAGGAAAGGGACGGCCGAAGAAGTTCACATCCAGCGCGAGCAAACGCTCGATCATCGCTGCCGACGGAACGTGCATCATCTCTTCGTTGTGGACAGCGACATTGCCGGCCATTCGCCATTCGCGTTGTCGGTAATACTGAAGAGCGGCATTGTCGCGCCCATCCGCAGGGTAGAAGTAGTTGAGGCCACCTTCGAGAAAGGCCGCGAGTTGCCGTGCTGGGGCGAGGCCGAGGGAAATTGCCCGCAAGATTTCGCGGGCCTCTTTGATGTCGAGATCGAACAGGACAGGGCCGGTATCGATGGGAATTGTAATCCCTTGACGAACTCTGTCCGGCGGCGCGCTGCTCAAGATCGCTTCCATCTGCGCGACGCGATCGGTGAGGCGCATCGCATCAATCAGATGATTCATGAGAGTGCCGCCAAGACCGCCCGCGTCGTGGCCTTCGCCGGCCTGGGGCACATAGAAGACGGGGATCGCGCCGAGGCGCTTGAGGCTGTCGAGATCGAACTCCAACGCAAAGGGGCCGAAATCCTTTGCGTGGCCGGCCAACTCCGCAGGGGCAAGCTCGGTAAAGCTGATCCGCCGTTGAACCATCGATTGTCGGCGCGGTGGACTGCCGTCGGCATGGGCATATTCCCAGCGGGCGACCTCCGGAGTCATCAAAAGCCCGAAGTCGCGGATCAATTCCAGGATCGTCAGGCCGTGACCGTGGCCCTCGGTCTGCGGCCGCCGGGGAAAGCTGTGGTAAAAGTAGCGTTCTGGCGCCCGATTCTCGGACATGATTGGCTTTCCCTGGGCGGCGGACAGTTTGGGCAGCATGGGTCTGCACCACACCATCAATCGTCTTGCATCGAGGGTAACATATAGGTTACTATATGAGTGGTATCAAGGTCGTTGAATATATTCGCTCTGACGGCTCGAACCCGTTCAAAGCGTGGTTTGATGATCTGGACGCCCAAGCTGCAGCCAAAGTTGCGACCGCGACGTTGCGCTTGGAGATGGGCAATACCTCGAACGTCAAATGGATCGGGACGATCGGAGAATATCGCATCGATTGGGGGCCGGGATACCGGCTCTACCTGGTCCGCGACGGAGAGGCACTTATCATTCTGCTGGTTGGCGGCACGAAGCGACGACAGCAGGCCGATATCGAAAAGGCGAAGGCATTGTTCGCCGAGTACAAGGCCCGAAAGGCGGCAGCCAAGCCCAAGGGCAGGAGATAGTAGGATGGCACTGACACGGGATTTCAAGGATACGGTGAGCGCGCGCGTGGCGCGTGACCCCGCCTTTGCCAAGGCGCTGCTGGACGAGGCAGCGACTCTCTTTCTCAATGGCGATCCGCACAGCGCGCGCCTGATTCTGCGCGATCTGGTGAACGCCTCCGTCGGGTTCGAGGTGCTTGCCGCCGAGACCAAGACGCCCAGCAAGAGTCTGCATCGCATGCTGTCCGAACGCGGCAATCCCAGCATGGATAATCTCGCCGCGATTTTCGGCGTCGTGCGCAAACGTCTCGGCGTCGATATCCGTGCGCATGCCGTGAATGCGGCCTGAGGCAACGCGCAGCTCGCCACCACGGCGGAAAGGGCGCACATAAACCCATTTGAGCGTAGATAAAGCTAGTTTCTCTTTCCGGAAATTTGCCGGATTCCTGTCTCGGAGGTCGGACGCGCGTTTGTCGCTGTCCGGCGGAGACAGCGGATATGACGCCTACCAAGTTTCTGATCGGTCAGATTCTGATCGTCTTCGCGATTGTGATCGCTGGTGTGTGGTTCGCGACGGAGTGGTGCGCCGCCGCGCTCAATTTCCAAGCGCGGCTCGGATCGCCGTGGTTCGCACTTGCCGGTGTTCCTTTCTATTACCCCTGGCGGTTGTTCGAGTGGTGGTACGACTACGACGCCTATGCACCGGCGCTGTTCAACAAGGCCGGTGCAATCGCGGCGTCGAGCGGATTCCTGAGTTGCGCCGTTGCGATCGTCGGCTCGCTGTGGCGGGCGCGGCAGAATAGGCTTGTCACCACTTACGGCTCCTCGCGCTGGGCGACCAGCCGGGAGATCGGGAGTGCCGGGCTGTTCCGCGCCGCCGGTATCTTTCTCGGCCGGCTTGGTGGCCGATATCTGCGCCATGACGGGCCGGAACATGTCATGGCCTTTGCGCCGACGCGCAGCGGCAAGGGCGTCGGCCTCGTCATCCCGACGCTGCTTTCCTGGACAGGTTCGGCGGTCATCCACGACATCAAGGGCGAGAACTGGCAATTGACTGCCGGCTGGCGCGCCAGGTTTTCGCATTGTCTGCTGTTCAATCCGACCGATCCGCGATCGGCCCGCTATAACCCGCTCCTCGAGGTTCGCAAGGGGCCGGACGAGGTCCGCGACGTGCAGAACATCGCAGACATTCTGGTCGATCCCGAAGGAGCGCTGGAGCGGCGCTCGCATTGGGAGAAGACCAGTCACAGCCTGCTGGTCGGCGCGATCCTACATGTTCTGTATGCGGAGGAAGAGAAGACGCTCGCGCGCGTCGCGACCTTTCTGTCCGATCCGCAGCGCAGCTTCGCGCACACACTGCGCCGGATGATGGGCACCAATCATCTCGGCACGAAGGAGCACCCGAAAGTACATCCCGTCGTCGCCTCAGCGGCCCGCGAAGTTCTGAACAAATCAGAGAACGAGCGTTCGGGCGTCCTCTCGACGGCGATGTCGTTCCTCGGTCTCTACCGCGATCCGGTTGTCGCCGCCACGACGGCTGCGTGCGACTGGCGTATCGCCGATCTGGTCGATTCAGCACGCCCGGTCTCGCTTTATCTGGTCATTCCACCGTCGGACATTTCGCGGACGAAGCCGCTGGTGCGCTTGGTACTGAACCAGATCGGCCGCAGGTTGACCGAACGGCTTGAAGGCGATCCGGGCAAGCGGCGCAAGCATCAGCTCCTGATGATGCTGGACGAGTTCCCGGCGCTGGGCCGGCTCGACTTCTTCGAGACGGCGCTCGCCTTCATGGCCGGCTACGGCATCCGCGCCTACCTGATCGCCCAATCCTTGAACCAGATTTCCAAGGCCTATGGCGAGAACAATGCCATCCTCGACAATTGCCATGTCCGCATCGCCTTCAGCAGCAACGACGAGCGGACGGCCAAGCGCATTTCCGATGCGCTGGGCACCGCGACGGAACTGCGCGCGCAACGCAACTATGCCGGCAGCAGACTTTCGCCTTGGCTCGGCCACGTCATGATCAGCCGGCAGGAGACGGCACGTCCGCTTTTGACGCCCGGCGAGGTGATGCAGCTTCCGCCGGCAGACGAACTCGTTCTCGTCTCCGGTCTTCCGCCGATCCGCGCCAAGAAGCTGCGTTATTACGAGGATCGCAATTTCACGACGCGCGTGTCGCCGGTGCCGGAACTCGCCGACGATGGTTATCGCGACCGGCCGGAACCGCGTCCCGACGACTGGAGCGGCCAAGTGCGCGGGCTCCATGAGCGGCTCGCCGCCGCGATCGATGAGGAAGCCGGCGCAATCGATGACGAGGGCGGTGTCCAGCGGCAACGTCATCCGGGCATTTCGGAGGAGGACATTTCCAAGCCGAACGTGCCCGAACACGCGTCCGCCCTCGCGCTCGACGATGAAACCGATGTCGCGGCCGACCAATCCGTGGTCGACCGCCTGCGCGGCTTGAGTCCGCTCGGGTCCGCCCATGCCATGAACGAGGCCGAGCCGCATCGCGACCCCGGCCGCGATCTCTTGCCGGATTTCTGAAGGGACAGTGGATGAAGCCGCGCCATCACCTCTATCTCGACGACGAGCTGACGGCGAAGCTCGACGCGCTGGCCGCCAAGCCGGGCAGTTCCAAGTCCGCCATCGTTTCCGATGCGCTTCGCGCTTACCTTGCTCGGCGCGGCGCACGGGAATTGGACGATCTTCTCAAGGTCCGTCTCGATCGCGTGACGACGCAGCTCGGCCGGATCGAGCGGGACATCCAGATTCTGCTGGAGACATTGGCGCTCTTTGTTCGGTACGAGTTCACGGTTACGGCGCCCTTGCCGGACTCCGAGCAAGCCGAGGCGCGGGCGCTCGCACAAGACCGCTATCAGGCTTTCATCGAACAAGTCGGACGCCGCATTGCGGGTGGCCGCACGATTGGCCGCGAACTCGGCGCGCACGACCAGCACAACGGTGTCGGAGGCACGGCATGAGCGGCCTTTCGCATCCCGAAGCCTTGGATCGCCGTCGCACCATGCTGCGCACCGCGATGGGACCGGACATCGCCGCCGCGCTTGCCGATCCTGCGGTGATCGAGGTGATGGTCAACCCCGACGGGCGTTTGCGTCTTGATCGCCTCGGTGAAGGCCGGCTCGATACCGGCGTGCGCCTTGGCGAGGCCGAAGTCGAGCGCATCATCCGGCTGGTGGCCTCGCATGTTCGGGTCGAGGTGCACGCCGGCAACCCCGTGGTAAGCGCGGAATTGCCGCCGCGCGACGACGGCATTGCCGGGGAGCGCTTCGAAGGCATCTTGCCTCCGGTGGCTGCGGCGCCGTGCTTTACGATCCGCAAGCCCGCAGCACGCGTCTATACGCTCGACGACTATCTGAACGACCGCATCCTTTCGCCCTTGCAGGCCGAGGCATTGCGCAAGGCGGTGAACGATCGCCGCAATCTTCTTATCGCCGGCGGCACAAGTTCGGGAAAAACCACGCTTGCGAATGCGCTTCTGGCGGAGATGGCCGGGCTCGATGAACGGGTGATCCTGCTCGAAGACACCCGCGAGCTTCAATGCGCGGCGCCCGATTGCGTGGCTCTGCG
>JAGWVX010000163.1 GCA_018970685.1 Alphaproteobacteria bacterium
ACGGAGATTGGGAGAGCATGGACCGCGCCACAGCAATCAAGATTTTGCGCCTGGGCGGGTTGGCGGTCGTGCTTGGCTATCTTGCGCTGACGGTTTTCCTCGACGGCATCCTGTATTGGGGTCTGCAGCTGCCGCACCGCGTGGTTCTCGTTCTCTGGCTCGCACACAGCGGCCTGCGACTGGTCTTCATCGTCTGGTGCTGCATCTTCCTGTGGCTTTGGTATCAGGGAGATTTCAAGTCGTCGGAAGACGGGCAGGGCCGGCCTTCCGCGTTGCCCAATCCCCGCATCCAGATTCTGTTCTGGCTGGCCATCGCGCTGTTGCTCGTCGTAGCGTTCAATGTCGTGCGGATGATCGTGCACGACCAGCGGGTGGCCGGGTTGGTGCTGAGCTTGGGCGCGATGGCCCTTATGGTCGTGGTGTGGGGCGCCGTCTACTGGATGACTCGCCGGCGGAAGGTGCCGTGGCGCCGCCCGCAGGGTAGCTGAGGCCGATACGCGTTATCGTGTGCGAAATCTCGTTTCGGGAAATTGCTACGGCAGCCGCTTGTAATTAGTCTTGCGCCTGACGACGTGTGTTCCGTGAATCCTTGCTCGGGAGATTTGGAGCCCCGTTGAGACGCGGAATGGAAAGACCGAGTTGTTCTGTCGGCATCAGATCTTGGTACGACCAAGGGAGGGGGGACCCTCCCCCCATGGTGGCGCGAATTCCGAAAATCAATGATCAAGGGGTTGGGCACAGGCGATTCGCCCACACCAGGTTTGGTGCCCAAAGGTGAGTAGGGATGAAGCGCCGTACCCTGATTAAGAGGCTGGTTTCTCCATCCCTCTCGCCGAACCGGACGTGCAAGTTTCCAAGCATCCGGCTCTCCATGCGTGACCAAGGTCACGGGTGGGTGTTACATCGTCATCAGGCTGTTCACCGCCTCCCAGAAGTTTGCAGCGCCGGGCATGAACTTCTCGTCCGGGTCTGCATTCCATCCATTTGGTATCCTGGCACCCCGGTCCGGATAATGACTCGTACCTCCGGTCCGGAAGCTGCGAAGACGCACCGTACCATCGCCCCAGCGCGATTTTCCGCGTGGGCCGTAGAGCTGCCGCAGTTTTCTCGGCGGCGTTTTCCGATGTTTCTTTCGCAGCCATCGCGCGATGCGATACCCGAGCCACCAATCCAGCCCCCCAAACTCGTGGCAGGCGCGGGTGGCGTACCTATAGTAATTACGCCATCCCATGATGACTGGGTTGAGGTCGTCGATGAGCTCGGTGAACGGTCGGATAAGGCTCGGCCGTTTCGTGCTCGCTTTGATCTTGTCACGCAGATGCTGCAGCTTTCTCTTCGGAATGAAGAGATTGCCGACAAGGCGACCCGTTCGGCGCGCCCGCGTCTGCCTGACCTGATAGCCGAGGAACTCAAAGCCGTCCTCGACCTTCGTGATCAAAGTTTTCTCTATCGCCAACTCCATGCGGAGTTCTTTCTTGAGGAACGCCGCAAGTGCATCGCGCTCGGCTTCCGCTTCTTCTTTGCTCCCCGATACGAGGATGACAAAATCATCCGCGTAGCGAACCACCTGGAACGTCGGACGCCCGAGGCCTCTATCGTAGAAGCGTCGGTCGGCCGCTCTCTGTGGTCGTTCTCGGGAAGCCATTGTCCACCGCCGATATCGCTCGTCGATGGCCGACAAATATACGTTGGCCAGCAACGGCGAGATGATCCCACCCTGCGGTGTACCCGTCACAGGATGGCGAACGGTGCCCTCGATCATGATCCCCGCCTTCAGGAATGCATGGACGAGCCGGAGAACCTTTCGATCTCCGATACGCCGTCGCACGCAGTTCATCAGGACGTGATGATCGATGGAATCGAAGCAGCCTTTGATGTCGCCCTCGATCACATACGAGACCGGCGAAGGTCCGTGTCTGGTCGAGTGCAGGAGCTTTTGGATCCGTGCCAGCGCATCATGGGTGCTTCGACCGCGGCGGAACCCATACGAGGTCGGCGCAAAATCCGCCTCGAAGATGGGTTCCAGAACAAGCTTCAAAGCCATCTGTACCAATCGGTCTTTGAGCGTGGGAATCCCCAGCGGACGATACCGACCCGGCTTGCCCGGCTTCGGAATAAGCCGTTGCCGAACAGGTTCGGGTCTGTAGATTCCGCGACGCAATTCCTCTCGGATGTCCTCAAGGAACCGGGTCGCGCCGCCAGGACGCCTTTCGACCTTGCTCCGTGTCACGCCATCCGTGCCTGGCGTTTGGCTTCCCTTGTTGCGGGCAAGCCGTTGCCAAGCTGCATCAAGCGTTCTGCGGTCGCATACCAAATTGAAGAGGTCGGCGAACACCATGTCGGCATCCGCGTAACTCCACCTGTACAGCTTGCGCTGCATGTCGAGGACAAACCCGGTATTCACCGAGCCGGACATGAGTCCACCTCCTGCTGGCTTGCCGTACCCACTATCCTCCTTCGCCATGCGGACGGCCTTCCCGCCCTCGGACTACTACGAGGATTCCGCCCCACGCCGTCGCGATCATCGGTCGCTTCGATCACCTTCTTCACCGAAGAAGGGGTGACGGCATGGTTCCTGGGTTTCGTCGCTGACCACTTGCCTGCTTTAGGGACCGACTTTACTCCGTGTGGATTCCGGCTGTTGGCCACCGCAGGCGCGGCCAATAGCTGGTGCATTGCTGCACTCCTGAATCGGCTGTCTCCAAAGCCGTTCTGCGCTCCACCGGCCTTGCGACCGTGCCGCCCACTTCTGCGTCGGCGGCATCCATATTCTACCGGAGCTTCAAGCATCGGTTCGGTTTCCCTTCCCTTGGCAAGCTTGCTCACTGGGCCTCCACGGGTTGCAGAAGTTTCCCTGTGCCCAGCTTTGTCGAGTTCTGCTGATTTATGGCTCGCCGAAAGCACCCGGCTCACCTCACTCAACTGCTTATCCCGCCGCGCTGCGTCGCGTCGGGTGCGAGGTCCTCCACCTCGCGAGGTCAACAACGACTTCTTGCTGAATGAACACCCCCTTTCATCAAACAACCCAGCGCACGGAGAAGCCCATGGCAATCATCGGCACATTCACGCCCACGAAGGATGGAGGCTGGAGCGGCGCCATTCGAACACTCACGATTGACGTGAAAGCGAAGTTCGTGCCCAACGACAATCGCGAGAACGACCGGGCACCGGCCTTTCGTATTTTTGCAGGCAGGTCGGAACTCGGCGCCGCGTGGGCGCAGCGGACCAAGGACGAGACCCCGCGGGACTATCTCAGCGTACAGATCGACGACCCGAGTCTGCCGGAGCCAATCTCGGCCGCGATGTTTCACACCAAGGAGAGCGAAGAAGCGCAGCTTGTGTGGAGCCGACGCCGCATAGAATGACCCTTGACTTCGCGATCTCGCGTTCAATTCTTCCGATGGATGAGCCGCCACCTCGGTTTGAGACGGTCAGGTTCTAGCGATCGAAAAAGGGATAAACTCGGAAGAAGACCATCGTCGTCTCGTCGAATATGCCGAACACGAGGTCGTTGAAGAACCACTGCAGCCCCGGATATCGTGGCCTGGGTATGAACTGCCCGTCGCGTCGCGGCGGATCGTCGGAATAGAGTTTGTCGATAAATGCCGGATCGTCCAGGGAGGAGTCTACGGCGCGCATGTAGTCGTCGCAGCGATCCGCAAACATGGTGGCGATCATCGAATGACCGGAGGTCATGACGGGATTCGCCATGAAGGCCTGGCCGGCGGAGATGTCTCTTGCGACATACGCGCGCGCGATGCGGGAGAGTCGCATGTGTTCCGGCGTTCCGAACTGAAAGGCGGAATGGTCGGACAGGGCTACGATTCGGAATTCGTCTTCCAGAATCTCAGCGAAGACTAGGATGCCGCTACGCCCTTTGGGATTGCCGGGTCCGGCGGCGCCGAGGTGAAAGTGATACAGACCATCCCGGATCAGCATGGCATCGATATCTTTACGTTTCGCGGAGGCGCGCGCGCCGGGAAAGACGATGCCGGCAGTGTTGGCAAGATTGGACAGATGCGGCCTGAGATCCTTGCCGTCCTTCACCTTCTGCAGGAGCGGCCCCAAGGTGCGGTCGGCAAGCTGGAGATCGAAGCGCGACACTCCGCCCGACCAGGCACTCACGCGCCGCGGCTTCGCGGGAATATGCCGCATCCGCCAAGTGATGAAAGCTAGGATGAGGCGATGGGTGGCCATCGCCTCCATGGCTTGCAGCGTGACCTTGTTGTTGGGCACGCGGGGCACGCGGCGGATGATCTCGTCGCGGAACGCCTGGATGCGCGGCGGATAGACGGCGCGTTCCGGCGTTGTGCTGGGGACGACAGCGCTCATGTACCGAACAGTTCGGCGCGATAGGATTCGATGAATTGGGCGCAATCCATTTCGGTTAGGTTCTTCGTTTGAGCCTCAAGAGGGCCGGCATAGAGCAACCGTTTCGCAGCCTCGAATCGCCCCGGATTCGAATGGGGACAGGCACCGTAGAATTGGCCCTGCATGTTGAGCCCATAACTTGTTAGATGCGTCATGTTCGTCGGATGAAAGCCGAATCCCAAGAAGACGGTTCTCTTGGCGCCGGCGAGCATGTCGCGCATTTTGGCCAATTCAGGCCCATTGTAGGACCGTTCCGTGTAAGTGCGGATACCCTGGTAGAGCGGCATCAGAAAGAGCGACTCCTTGCCGAATGGCGCAACAGCGGTCGCACCGAACGGACAAACGCTGCCATAGACATGGACGATCGGAAGATGTTCGACGGCGTAATAGGCGGCGCTCTTTTCCATGCCCTGACAGCGTAGCTCACCGAAAAGCATCTGCTCGACGTAACGGTCATAGTTGAAAATGACGAAGCCAACGTCTTGGAGCGCTTGGGCGAGCGCGCGTCGCGGCAGTCTTGGACCGACGTGGCGGGCAATGCGGGCAAGCCATGTGCGGTGCAGCTCCCCAATGGTCGAGAGAAACGCATCGTCGTTCGTCGACTTGCGTGCGAGGTGACTCTCAACCTCCGATTTGAGAATGACGTGGGTGATCGCGATCTTGGCGACCTCCAACATTTCCTTTTGGTCGCTCCATTCATCCAGCAAATCATCGATGGAATCCTTGCGGGCGATGGCATAGCGGATTTGATTGGCCGCTCTGATACGGTTGTCATTCAAGCCGTTCTGCATTTTTTCAAGCGCCTGGCTGATGGGCCCGGACATGGCCGGCTGATCGCCGCCGAACTCTTCGGCAAGCGCGGTCGCGATACGCTCCGCCAACTCCGTTCCCACCGGCATATTGGGACTCATCGCCTTGCTGGCGCCGGCGCCAACGACAAACACGAGTGAGGGCGAGGCGGTCATCGTCCGGCCTCGTTGGCAAGGCTTTCAAGCGACACCACAGGGCGCGCGTCGGCCAAGGACTTGAGCATGCTGGTGGCGGCATCCAACGCTTCAGCAGGTACAATCACGCGCCGTACCCAATTGAGAGCACGCTTGCCGTCGAATTCGTGAAACACCCAGCACCAATCGACGAGGCGCTGCGGAGGCATGCCGTGAAGGGATGCGTTGGAGGTGACTTCACCGGCAGGAGGAAACGGCCGGTTAAAAAATCCGCATCCAGTACTAGCAACCGGTCAATCAGCGCCGCCGAAGGAACATGCATCATCTCTTCGTCGCAGACGGCGACATTGCCGGCCACCCGCCATTCGCGTTGGCGGTAATATTGGAGAGCGGCGTTGTTGCGGCCGTCCGCGGGATAGAAATAGTTGAGGCCGCCCTCCAGGAAGGCGGCGAGTTGCCGTGCCGGGGCGAGACCAAGGGAAATTGCCCGCAAGGTTTCACGCGCTTCTTTGACATCGAGGTCGAACAGAACGGGTCCGGCGTCGACGGGAATAGTGATCCCTTGACGGACTCGGTCTGATGGCGCGCCGGCAAGAATGGCCTCCATCTGCGCGATGCGATCGGTGAGCCGCATCGCATCGATCAGATGAATCATCAACGTGCCGCCAAGTCCGCCGGCGTCGCGGCCTTCGCCTGCTTGCGGCACGTAGAAGACGGGGATGGCGCCCAGTCGCTTGAGGCTATCGATGTCAAATTCTAAAGCGAAGGGCCCGAAATCTTTGGCGTGGCCGGCCAGCTCGTCCGGGGCCAGTTCGGTAAAGCTGATGCGCCGCTGGACCATCGATTGCCGGCGCGGCGGGGTGCCGTCAGCATGGGAGTATTGCCAGCGGGCGATTTCCGGGGTCATCAAGAACCCAAAGTCGCGGATAAGTTCG
Organism: Alphaproteobacteria bacterium; assembly: GCA_018970685.1. GTDB lineage: Bacteria > Pseudomonadota > Alphaproteobacteria > Micropepsales > Micropepsaceae > Rhizomicrobium. The sequence goes on from JAGWVX010000163.1 coordinate 6,251, forward strand.
AGGATTGTAAGGCCGTGACCATGGCCTTGGGTCTGCGGTCGACGGGGGAAGCTGTGGTAAAAGTAGCGTTCTGGCGCCCGATTTTCCGACATGGCTGGCTTTCCTGCGCGGTGGCAGTTAGGCGACTCTGGTAGGCAGCTGCCTAAGCGGCTGGATCGAGGTGAATTGTTACGAACGCTCGCTTGCGACCCTGTGGCTTCACCACAATGTCCACTTCGCAGCCGAGCTTGGTCAGCATTCGCATAATGCGTTCGACCGACACATCCCGGAATTGCCCTTTCAGCATTCTGGAGAGGTCAGGCTGGCTGACACCAGTCACACGCGCCGCCTCAGTCTGAGTAAGCTTGCGGTCCTGTAGCGTATCCTGCACGCGACTCATCAGTTGCGCTTTGAGAAGGTGCGTATCCGCATTTGGAAAGCCAAGGTCGGCAAAGACGTTTGCCGAGCCGCGCCGAATGGTGGTGTCGTCTTTCTTGCTCATCTTATACCTCGTCTCCGCGCCAAATCGTCTTCCTCGGCGACTTTCAGCCGCCGACGCACCAATTCGATTTCCTCGCGCGGCGTCTTG
>JAGWVX010000164.1 GCA_018970685.1 Alphaproteobacteria bacterium
CTGGGGCTGCTCGGTGATCGGCATGACGGCGATGCCCGAGGCCAAGCTCGCCCGCGAGGCCGAGCTGCCTTACGCCACCGTGGCCATGGTCACCGATTACGATTGCTGGCATCCCGACCACGATCACGTGACGGTGGATGCCGTGATCAAGGTGCTGACGGAGAACGCCGGGCATGCGCGCAAGCTGGTGTGCCGCGTGGCCACCAGGCTGGGTCCGGTTCGCACGCCCTCGCCGCTCGGCATCGAACATGTGTTGGACGCGGCGCTGATCACCGCGCCCGAAAAGCGCGATCCGGCCGTGACGGCCAGGCTCGACGCGGTGGCGGGACGCGTGCTGAAGCGTTAGAGCCGTTTCGGGATCGATGGAAACGCCGCGGCCCTAGCGTTTTTTGTTCCACAGCCGTCGCCCGCATAGCAATGCGATGCCCAGCGCATAAAGCGAGGTGAAAACCGGCGGCACGAGGCGCACCCAGCTCTCGGGCAGCCAATAGATGTCGCGCACCCAACCGGTATGCTGGCCGGTCAACTGCTTCGCCCACATCTGCATCACGCATTGCATGCCGTTGGCGAACAAGAGGGCGACGATCGCCGCCGGCCACAACAAGGCGAGAACCAGCAGCGTGTCTTTGGCGCGATGCCGCTTCGCCAGTGCGGCGTAATAGACGTAAGCGACGGACGCCACCGAGAGCGCCGCGATCAGGGTGTGACTGGCAATTAAAATATGCAATAGAGTGGCGTTCGTCATCGCCGGGCCCCCTCGGCGGGATCATGAATTTTGCCCGGAAACCATGCAAGGGGATGCGACCATTGGACTTTAAATCCGCCATCCGCACGATTCCCGATCATCCCAAGAAGGGGATCATGTTTCGCGACGTCACCACGCTGTTCGGCAATCCGCGCGGGTTCCGCGCCGCCGTCGATGCGCTGGTGCAGCCTTACGCGGGCGTGCGCATCGACAAGGTTGCGGGCATCGAGGCGCGCGGTTTCATCCTGGGCGGCGCGGTGGCGCATCAGCTCTCCACCGGCTTCGTGCCGGTGCGCAAGAAGGGCAAGCTGCCCTTCACGGTGATCCGCGAGGAATACGATCTCGAATACGGCAAGGATCAGGTCGAGATCCACACCGATGCGGTCAAGACGGGCGAGCATGTGGTGGTGGTCGACGATCTCATCGCCACCGGCGGCACGGCGTTCGCGGCGATCAAGCTGCTCGAGCGCGGCGGCGCCAAGGTGGTGGGCTGCTGCTTCGTCATCGATCTTCCCGAACTCGGCGGCGCCGACAAGATTCGCGCGCTGGGCAAAGAGGTCACCACGCTGGTAAGTTTCGAAGGACATTAGAAGCTCTTGACCCTCCCCTTGAGGGTAGGAGAGTATGCATGAAACTCTACATGTCTCCGGCGTCGCCGTTCGCCCGCAAGGCGCGCATCGTCGTGCGCGAGCTCGATCTCGCCCGTCTGGTCGAGGAAATCCCCGTCAACCCCGCCACCAGCGAAGAGCTGCACAGGGTCAATCCGCTGCGCAAGATACCGGCGTTGGTGCTTGGCGACGGTTCGGCGCTGATCGACTCGCCGGTGATCTGCGAATATCTCAACGAATTGGGCGGCGGAAAATTCTTCCCCGGCATGTCGATCTGGCGCGAGGTCTCCGGCCGCTGGCGGGCGCTCGGCCTGCAGGCGCTGGGCGACGGCATCGCCGAGGCGGCGGTGGCGCGCGTCTACGAAAGCCGCCGGCCCGAAAACGAGCAGAGCAAGGACATGCTCGCCAAATATCTGGCGCAGATCGCCCGCGCGCTCGACGCGCTGGAACGCGCCAAATTCGCCAAGGACCCAACCATCGGCGAAATCGCGGTGGCCTGCGCGCTCGGCTATCTCGATTTCCGCCTGCCCGAACTCAACTGGCGCGAGACGCGGCCCCAGCTTGCCGCCTGGTACGAAACCTTCGCCAAGTATCCCTCCATGCAGTCCACTTGGCCGGCAAATCTCGCATGAAAATCCACGGCAAGCCCTATCGCACCGTCTGGACCCGCGGCGACGAAGCCGTCGAGGTGATCGATCAGACGCGCCTGCCGCATGAATTCGCGACGCTCGCGCTGCGCACGCCCGAAGATTGCGCCCGCGCCATCAAGACCATGGTGGTGCGCGGCGCGCCCTTGATCGGCGCCACCGCCGCCTACGGCATCGCCTTCGCCATGCGCGCCGAACCGTCGAGCAAGGCGCTGGTCGCCGCCCACGACATGTTGCTGGCGACGCGGCCGACCGCGGTGAACCTGCGCTGGGCGCTCAAGCGCATGCACGATGTGCTGCACACCGCCTCGCACGGCGAACGCTTCGCGCTGGCCTGGCGGGAAGCCACCACGATCTGCGACGAAGACGTGGAGATCTGCCGTTCCATCGGCGTGCATGGATTGAAGCTGCTTCGGGAGCTGGCGGCGAAGAAGAACGGCAGGCCGCTCGATATTCTCACCCATTGCAACGCCGGCTGGCTTGCCTGCATCGATTGGGGCACGGCGACGTCTCCGATCTACCAAGCGCATAATGAAGGCATTCCCGTGCATGTGTGGGTGGACGAGACGCGGCCGCGCAATCAGGGCGCCTCGCTGACGGCTTACGAACTCGGCCAGCACGGCGTGAAGCACACCATCATCGCCGACAACGCCGGCGGTCACTACATGCAGGCGGGGCGCGTCGATCTCTGCATCGTCGGCACCGACCGCGTGACCAAGAACGGCGACGTCGCCAACAAGATCGGCACCTACCTCAAGGCGCTCGCCGCGAAGGACAACGGCGTGCCGTTCTATGTGGCGCTGCCGTCGCCCTCCATCGACTGGACGCTGGAGTCCGGCGCGGCAATCCCGATCGAGGAACGCTCCGCCGATGAAGTGTTGAAGATGACCGGCCGTCTGCCGTCCGGCGGCGTCGCCACGGTGGAGATCGCAGCGCCCGGTTCGCCGGCCGCCAATCCCGGCTTCGACGTCACGCCGGCGCGGCTTGTCACCGGCTTCGTCACCGAACGCGGCGTCTGCGCCGCGACGGAAGCGGGACTACGGAGCCTGTTTCCGGAACGTCCGACATAGGCTCGGTCGTTCCCGGCGCGGCCTCGCGCCTCGGCATGACGCTGCGCGTGGAAAAAGCACCGCGCCGGCGATCGGATCGTTCTCACAATCGCAGATAGGCGGCGGAACCGAACCGTACGACGACGGCGTGTATGGCGGTTCGACAGCTTTAACCGAAATGCTCTAATCTCTACGCGATAACGGGAAGCGATTTGCCATGAGTACGCTTACGGTGGATGGCACGATTTTCGAAATCGCCGGGCTTGGCGATGTGGACGATCCCCTTCTGCGGCAGGGCATCGCTTATTGGGAGTCGCTGCGGGGCGCGCGCGCCTTCCCCGCCCGCGAACAACTTCAGCCGCGCGCCATCGCGCCGCTCTTGAGCCGCACCGTTCTGATCGACATCATCGACGGCGGAGCCGACTTCGAATATGTGATCGTCGGCGACGAGGTCGCCCGCGCCTATAGCGCCCGCCTGATCCATCGGCGCATCAGCGACATCGCATACGAGATGCCGAACACCATCGCGTTCTGGGACGGCATCTATCGCGAGATGTGCCGCGAGCCCAAGCTGCGGGTGGTGCGCATGCGCGCCGGGCACGACGGCGAGACGCATTTCTTGGACGGCATGGTCGTGCTCCTGCCGCTGGGGGCGTCCGACAGCGCGATCGATCATATCGTGACGTTCGGGCGCCGGTCCTTCATCGGAATCTGAGACGGAGCGCAAAAAGCGGCAAGGTCGGTCCCGGCGGCAAGCGTCCTATCGTTTCTCTTGTGGAGCGCGGCGGTAAAGTCCGCTCATTCCACGTCCCGTTGGCAAACACCGAATGCGTCACCAAGATCGTGAATGAACAACATCGGCAACGAAGCGCGCTTGTTCACGGACGAAAGCAGGCTTTACACGAAAGTGGGCGCCGCTTCGTTGACCATCAAACCGTCACGCACTCAAAGAACGAATATGCGCGCGGTGAGGTTCATACAAACACGGTCGAAGGTTTTTTCTCAATCTTCAAGCGTGGAATGATCGGCGTTTATCAGCACTGCGATGAAAAGCACCTTCACAGATATCTCACTGAATTCGACTACAGATACAATCACCGCGAAGGGTTAGGCTTCTCAGATTGGGAACGCACCGAAGCAACATTCCCCGGTATCGTCGGCGAGAGACTTACCTATCGGCGGACTCATCAAGTCCACGTTTAAGTTCAAAGTGGCGAGATTCCTGAGATGGCGAAACAAGCGACCGCAATCACATTATTAGGTCGGTGTGAACCTTCAAGTCGCGCTTAACTGAGTGTCCCATATAATCAAGATAAACCCTGACGCCCTCGCGACGCGCAAACTTGAAGGCGGGAATCATGTCGCTATCTCCCGTAATCACCACAATCACGTCTACAAGCTTACAGAGAGACAGCCGAGCGATGTCCAGTCCAATTCTTAAATCAACACCCTTTTGCTCGATGTTAGGGATTAGGTCTTTCGCCACAAGAGTGCGCGCCCCGTTTTTCACAATGTCTTTCATTGCGGCATCGCCGAGCGCCCAACCATGGATCGCAGTCTCTCCCTCGCGAAGCGCTAGGTCCGGCTGCATTTCGACTAATTGCTGTAGGCTCAGGTTTTTTGCATGATCCGGGTGCATCGCCAAGTCTACGACCGCCCCGCTAATGGGATTTGTTAGTTTCCCGGATGCGGGAGGCGCGTCATAGAAATAGACCCTCAGCAGGGTCAAGCCTGCTAACGACGTGTGGGTTCTGATGCGCTCAATTTCAGCCGTAAGCTCTGCAACGGTCGGGAAATGGTGATTGCGCTGTTTGAGCTTTTTCTTGATGAACCCACCATCGACAAGGATGGCGAATTTTCCTGGCATATCGGCAAATATACTTGACCCCACCTACTCGTGGCGTTGAACGCCTTCTATCATGGACGAATAGGTGGGGCCGTTTTCTAACAGGCTCAAACTTATGCCCGTTTGGTGTTGCCCGTCAATTAACGGCCGCCAAAACGGTGGATTCAGTCTTACACGTATAACTTATCGGTTTGATTTCAAGGGCTATTCGGCATGGAGCGGTTTTTCCAGCCGCCAAATTTGCCCTCGGATTTTGGGGTTCTATTATTGCGGGCCTTCGTATGAGCCGCTGCGTCCACCGCCCGCTCGAACCGCTCCCAGGCATCGGCGCGGATGTCCTCGGTGGATGCTACTTGTTTCCTGGGCTTGTCGGGTGGGATCATCTACCGAACCCCATATAATTCCTAACAAACTGAGACGCTCCCTCCCCCGAACCGGCTTGTGTGCCGCGCCTTGCGGCCAACTTGATTATTACTCGCAATAGTATGCGACAATTTGTCATTGCTTCTTGTGGTTGAAACAGAGGTTTGCCATCCCCACGTCTGTATTGAGTGTTTGATGGAGGACGGCAATGACACGGGGCCACGGCAAAGGCCCGATCTGAACGGCAAACGGCGAGACAACGTCATAGTAGGGCTGGGTGCCGTCGCGCGCACCACCACACAAGACCGAGCAACGATCCTCTGCTGTGCAAGGAGAGGCATACGGGCTTGTAAACCCCGAGGGAAGCAAAGGTGCTTATTGGTTTGCCGCCTGACGTGCGGATTCCTAGGGCTTGCCGTAGCGTCCAAGCAGGAGGCGGGTCTCCCGCCGGGCTCTACACGTACATCTCGATGGACACAGGGCGCCGGGCGGTGCCTGCTTTCTGTTTATTGGGGCTGTTTATAGGGGCTGCGCGGCCGTGCGATTTTCGCGGCGGAAAAAGCCGAACGCCTTATCCGCCGTTCCTTCGAAACAGATCCAGCGTCCGTTCGCGCGCCAACGTGGCGGAGGCCTCGTGATAAGCCTCGGGGCGGTCGGAATTGTTGAAGGCGTGGCCGGCGTCGTAAAGATAGACCGCCACCTCCGGCCGTTTCACACGCAGCTTCTCCACGGCGTCGAGCGGAATGCTGGCGTCCGTCTTCCCGAAATGGCAGGCGGCCGGGCATTGCGGCGCCTCGTCGGCCATGTCCGGCGCCAACTTGCCGTAATAGCTGGAGGCCGCCGCCAGCCCGGTGCAGCGGCAGGCGGCCGCCCAGGTCACCGAGCCGCCGAAGCAATAGCCGACAATGAACACGGGACCTTTGCCCTTCAGCGCATCGATGCAGGCTTGCGCATCGGCGACGCGGCGTTCGAGCGGCGCGCCGTAAGCCAGCGCAGCGCCCTTCTGCATCTCCTCCGGCGTGTAGCCCGAGACGAAGCCCGGCGCTTGGCGGTCGAACAGCGACGGCGCCAGCACCTCGTAGCCGTCCGCGGCATAGGCGTCGCAGACCGATTTGATGTGATCGGTGACGCCGAAAATTTCCTGGATCGCCACCAGCCCGCCGCGCCGCGCGCCTTCCGGCTCGGCATGATAGACGCCGATGGTCTGGCCGTCGGCCATCTTCATCGCGATTGTGTTGCCGGCGCTCATGATGCGGCTCCTTTCTTTGCCCTAAGGACTTTCGTGGTCATGCTCATATACAGCGCGCCGTCGCGGTCGCGCGCTTCGCTGCGGCTGAGCACCAGGCCGAAGCGCGGCCGCGATTTTAACTCGGTCTTGCCGGTGACCTCGGTGGAATACAGCAGCGTGGTGCCGGGCCGCACCGGTTTCTGCCAGCGCAGATTCTCGAAGCCCGGCGAAATCGCCAGGCCCGACTCTTCGTGCGCGCGATGCGCCGTCATC
>JAGWVX010000165.1 GCA_018970685.1 Alphaproteobacteria bacterium
TGCAACGACAATCATCGCTTTCTGGTCGCCGAACAGATGCAGGAGATCGGTGTGCGACCGAGCGCCATTGTGCTGGAGCCGATGGGACGCAACACCGCGCCGGCGGCCGCTGTTGCCGCGCTGATCGTAACGGAGAGCGACCCCAAGGGTATCGTTGTTTTGCTGCCCTCGGATCACGTGGTGGCGGATGATGCAGCTTTTCGCCAAGCCGTGGTCCAAGCAGCGCAGGCCGCCGAGGCTGGCAATATCGTCACATTCGGCATAGAACCGACGGGCCCAGAAACCGGTTACGGCTATATCCAACGCGGTGCGGCGATCAACAACCTTGAGGACGTGTTCAAGGTTCGGCGCTTTATTGAAAAGCCCGATGCCAAGACAGCAGCGGCCTATGTCGCCGATGGTGGTTATTTCTGGAATGGCGGCATGTTTGTCTTCCGCGCCGACATTTTGTTGGAGGAGATCGCCCACCACGCACCAGATATTCTACCCGTCGTGCGCCAGGCTGTAACAAAGGCCAGGCGCGATCTCGATTTCGTCCGACTTGACGTCGACAGTTTTGCGCGCGCGCCGAACATCTCCATCGACTACGCAGTCATGGAACATACGCAACGCGCCGCTTTGGTGCCCTGCGCCATAGGGTGGAGCGATGTTGGCTCTTGGTCGTCACTCTGGGAAATCCAGGCGCAAGATGCACAAGGCAATGTCTTCCAGGGCGATGTCGTCGCGCACGATACGCGTGGGACGTATGTGCGCTGTGAGAAGGGACTGACCGCATTGGTAGGCGTTCGCGATCTCGTCGTCGTCGCCACCAAAGATGCCATTTTGGTCGCAGACAAAAGCCGCTCCCAAGACGTGAAAGCGATCATCGACCGTCTCAAAACTGCCGGTCGCGGCGAGCTTGCCGAACACACAACCGTCTTTCGCCCCTGGGGCAGCTACGAGGTTGTCGATGCCGGCGACCGTTTTTTGGTCAATCACATCATGGTCAAACCAGGCGGGCAGTTGTCGCTGCAGTTGCATCGTCACCGCGCGGAGCACTGGATCGTTGTGCAGGGAACCGCGCGGGTGACCTGCGGCGACAAGGTTTCGATCCTGCGCGAAAACGAGTCCACCTATATCCCGCCGGGAGAAAAGCATCGTTTGGAAAACCCAGGCACCGAACCGTTGCGGCTGGTCGAGATACAATCCGGACCTTACCTGGGTGGCGACGATATTGTCCGTCTCGATGACGTGTATGGACGCCATCCGGAGAGGACATGACAGTTCTTGTTACCAGCAGGGTCGGCGATATCAGCAGGCAGCAAATCTTTGTATTGCTCGATCGCGGAAAGTCGCGGTGCAGGCCTATTGTTCAGAGAGCGCTGTGACATGCAGCGTTCGACGTTTGAAGTCGCCGTAAGCGCTCATGGCTAGGGAGAAAATTGCGTTATCGGCGCTAACGCGGTGAGATGCGCCGCTGACACGTCTCGCTTTGGCTATGTTTTGAGCGCGCCTGCGCAAACCGTATGCACCGACGGCGGTTGCGAATGTCTCAACATTGTCCTTGGAACTACACCGTCCACTCAAAATATAAGGAACAACGTTGCTAATCCCTGATTGCGAGAGCGAGGCGCGGCATGCGCAAGACCGCGCTGATCACCGGTATCACGGGCCAGGACGGAGCGTACCTCGCAGCCTTACTTCTTCAGCAGGGCTACAGGGTGCACGGCGTCAAACGGCGTTCCTCTTCGTTCAATACCGCGCGCGTTGACGCGTTATATCGAGATCCTCACGAGGACGCGGCGTCCTTTGTGTTGCATTACGGCGATATGACAGATGCGACGAACCTTATTCGGCTCGTGCAAGAAACCCAGCCAGACGAAATATACAATCTCGCGGCACAAAGCCACGTACAGGTGAGTTTCCAGACAGCGGAATACACTGGCAATGCTGATGGGCTCGGCACGTTGCGGCTCTTGGAAGCCATCCGTCTTCTTGGACTCGGCAAGAAAACACGGTTCTACCAAGCCTCGACGTCAGAACTTTACGGCCTCGTGCAAGAAACCCCGCAGCGCGAGACGACGCCGTTCTATCCGCGTAGTCCTTATGCTGCGGCCAAGCTTTACGCCTACTGGATCACAGTGAATTATCGCGAAGCCTACGGTATTCACGCCTCAAATGGCATATTGTTCAATCACGAAAGTCCGATGCGCGGCGAAACCTTCGTAACGCGCAAGATCACGCGGGCCGTGGCTGCCATCCGGCATGGTATTCAGGATCGCCTCTATATTGGTAATCTTGATGCCAAGCGTGACTGGGGTCATGCGCGGGACTATGTTGACGGGATGTGGCGTATCCTTCAACAAGATGAGCCTAGCGACTATGTGCTGGCGACCGGCAAATCTCATTCGGTGCGCGAGTTCATCCAACTTGCCTTTGATTATGTCGGAACGTCCCTGCGCTGGCGCGGCGTAGGCGTGGAGGAAAAAGGTATCGACGAGGCGAACGGGCGTGTGCTGGTCGAAGTCGACCCACGCTATTTCCGTCCTACTGAGGTCGACCTGCTCCTTGGCGATCCAGGTAAGGCACATCAAATGTTGGGCTGGCGGCACCAGACCGGGTTCAAAGATCTGGTCTGTGAAATGGTGGAGTCCGATCTTACGCAGGTCTTGAAAGAACGCCGACGCGATCATGAGTGAGGTGATCTTTCCCCTAGCGGGCAAACGTGTCTTTGTGGCGGGTCACAGCGGCATGGCGGGTGGCGCCATCTTGCGCCGCCTTGCGCGCGAAAATTGCGAAATTTTGACGGCTGATCGAAGTGACCTCGATATGTGCCGTCAGCGCGAAGTTGAAGAGTGGTTAGCTACGGCGAAGCCCGACGCAATCTTCCTCGCGGCCGCCAAAGTGGGTGGCATTCACGCCAACACCACGCGCCGGGCCGAGTTTCTCTATGACAACCTAGCCATTGAGACGAATGTCATTCATGGGGCTTGGCGCACCGGCGTCAAGAAATTGCTATTCCTCGGCTCTTCTTGCATTTATCCGCGTGAGACGCCGCAGCCGATGAAAGAGGAAGCCTTGCTCACCGGCCTGCTCGAACCAACCAATGAGGCCTATGCCATTGCCAAGATAGCCGGCATTAAGTTGTGTGACGCCTATCGGCGGCAATATGGCTGCGATTTCATTTCGGCGATGCCCACAAATCTCTACGGACCTGGTGACCGCTACGATCTGCTGGGCGGTCATGTCGTGGCCGCTGTGATCATGAAACTCCATGCGGCCAAAAGCGCGGGCGATCCGACGGTGACGATCTGGGGGACTGGCACGCCGCGGCGCGAGTTCCTCTTTACAGAGGATCTGGCGGACGGGCTTGTCTTTTTGATGAAGCATTATACGGGGCCGGGACATCTCAACCTCGGTACGGGCGTTGATGTTACCATCCACGAACTAGCTGAGGCTGTGGCCAAGGTTGCCGGCTGGTCGGGTGAGTTTGTCCATGACCGCTCCAAACCTGACGGGATGATGCGCAAGGTGATGGATGTGAGTCGCATGACTGCTCTGGGCTGGAGGGCAAAAACCCGTTTCGAGGATGGTCTGCGATCAGCCTATGAATGGTATGTCGCCCATGTTGCCGAGCGGCAGGCTGGCCACGGATGATGTGGAGTGTTTGTGTCACAGGTTCTGAAGGTCTGTTTCACACCAACATTTCAAGAGCCGCAAAGTTGTCGATCGATCCCGTGGTGATGTCCAACCTTGGCGGTTAAGACCATCGAGATCTCGTGCAAAACGGCGGTTCAGTGCGTGAGAGCCCCTGATGGAACGTGTCGACTGTGTCGTGATTGGGGCCGGCGTCGTTGGTCTGGCTGTGGCGAGAACATTGGCGCTCGCCGGCCGCGAGGTGATCGTCCTCGAGCGTGAGGGCGCTATCGGCACGGGCATCTCTTCTCGAAACAGCGAAGTGATCCATGCCGGTATGTACTATCCCACAGACAGTCTGAAGGCCCGCTTGTGCGTCGCCGGCAACCAGATGCTGCGCGACTATGCGGCGTCGCACGGCGTGCCTTTCAAGATGGTTGGCAAGCTGATTGTGGCGACGACCGCGCAAGAGGCCGCGGATCTCGAGGGAATCTTGGCTAAGGGCCGCGCGAATAAGGTGACGGGCCTACGCGGCATCTCTGGAGCCGAAGCGACGGCGATGGAGCCGGCGCTGTCATGTGTTTCAGCGCTGCTCTCGCCCGACACAGGTATCATCGACACACATGCTTACATGCTCGCACTGCAAGGTGAAGCAGAGGCCAATGGAGCAATGGTAGCCTTTCGCGCGCCGGTCGTCGGCGGACACCCGCATGATAACGGCATGGAACTCACGATTGGCGATGCGGAGGGTACGCGCCTCGTGGCGAAGATCGTCGTGATTGCGGCGGGCTTGGCGGCGTGCAACGTGGCCCGCGCCATGGGGCTCGCCAACGTGCCGACACCCTATCTATGCAAAGGAAATTATTTTTCCTTGGCGGGGAAGATGCCGTTTCAACGTCTCGTCTATCCCGTGCCGGTGAGCGCAGGCCTTGGCGTTCACTACACCGTCGATCTCGCTGGGCGTGGCCGCTTCGGCCCGGATGTCGAATGGGTAGAGCGGGAGGATTATCGCGTCGATCCTACCCGGGCAGAGAGCTTTTACGCCGCGATCCGCCGGTACTGGCCAGCCTTGGCGGATGGTGCGTTGGAACCTGTCTTTGCCGGGATCAGGCCTAAAATTCAGGCTCCCAATGAGCCAGCACGGGATTTTGTGGTCGCAGGTCCCAAAGATCATGGGAGCCCAGGCGTGATCGCGCTGTATGGGATCGAATCACCGGGACTCACCAGCTCGTTGGCGCTCGCCGATACCGTAAAGGGTTTGGTCGGCTAGGCTCGATATCGGGCCGCCGACAGATGGCATGCTGGATTGAGGTCACTTCGGCCTCCTGATCTCGGCGTCAGTTTGGTACCTTCTCTTTCGACGGTGTAGACGCGCGCATTCACCCCGTGCTGACAACCCCGCAGGCCGGAGGGCACTTGTCAGCGCGCATAATATGACTATAATGACCTCTATGACCATTTATGAACGGTATGGAAGATTGTGAGCGAAGACACCTGGACCGTCGCGGAGGCGAAGGCAAAGTTCAGCGAGGTCATCGATATGGCGCAGAATGCCGGGCCGCAGACGATTACCCGCAACGGCCACAGCGCCGTCGTTGTCGTGTCCGCTTTGGAATGGGAGCGCAAAACCAAACGCAACGGCAATCTTGCCGAGTTCTTTGCCGCCTCGCCGCTACGCGGATCTAAACTGAACGTCGTCCGCGCAAAGGACACGCCGCGCAAGGTTGATTTGTGAGCTTTCTCTTGGACACCAATGTCGTATCGGAGTGGGTGAAGCCGCGGCCCGATCCTGGTGTCGTGGCGTGGTTATCCGACGCCGATGAGGATCGATTATATCTCAGCGTCATGACGCTGGCAGAATTACGCCGCGGGGTGGAGCGCCTGGCTGACGGAGCGCGTCGCAAACGGCTTGACGCTTGGCTTTCTCATGATCTGGCGTTGCGCTTTGAGGGACGCATTCTTCCAATCGTGGACAGCGTCGCAGACGTTTGGGGAAAGATAACCGCCCGGCGCGAGGCGGCGGGCATGCCGATCAGTGTCGTGGACGCTTTTATCGCTGCAACCGCAGAAGTACACGGTCTCGCACTTATCACCCGCAACACGTCGGATTTCAAAACGTCGGTGAAGACCATGATCAATCCTTGGACGACCTAGCGCGATGTTTGCAGGAATGACAGCTTGATTTTGACAGTCCTTGTCGCCGCCGGCTCTATCGGCAGCTATACAACCTTCGCGCTGCTTGATCGTCGCGAGAATGTTGCTGTGATTGAACAGACCCCTGGCGCTCACCGACACCGTGAAGGATTTGGTCGGCGCGCTTGGGTAGGATCGCTGAGACTTGCATTTCGAAGGGCGCGAGCATATTTCACAGAAGCATTTCGGGGTCTGAGAGGTTGTCCACTAAATTACCCGTAATTTCTCATCTTCGGCGGCTGGAAGCTGAGAGCATCCAGATCATGCGCGAGGTGGCGGCCTCGTTTGCCAGCCCGGTGATGCTCTATTCGATTGGCAAGGATTCGTCGGTGATGCTGCACCTGGCGATGAAGGCGTTTTATCCATCCCCGCCGCCGTTTCCGCTCCTGCATGTGGACACGACCTGGAAGTTTAAGGAGATGATCGCCTTTCGCGACGCGACGGTGGAGCGGTTTGGTCTGAAGCTTCTCGTGCACATCAACGAAGAGGGCATAGCGCGCGGCGTCAATCCCTTCGTTTCCGGTTCATCGCTGCATACTCAGGTGATGAAGACCGAGGCGCTAAAACAAGCCCTCGACAAATACGGTTTCGATGCGGCCTTCGGTGGGGCGCGGCGCGACGAGGAGAAATCCCGCGCCAAGGAACGCATCTTCTCGTTTCGCACGGCCACCCATGCCTGGGACCCGAAGAACCAGCGTCCGGAACTCTGGCGCGTCTATAACACCCGCGTCAACAAAGGCGAATCTATCCGCGTCTTTCCGCTCTCCAATTGGACCGAGTTGGACGTGTGGCAATACATCCTGGCCGAGAACATCCCCATCGTGCCCCTCTATTTCGCGAAGAAGCGCCCGGTGGTGGAGCGCGATGGCACGTTGATCATGGTCGATGACGCGCG
>JAGWVX010000166.1 GCA_018970685.1 Alphaproteobacteria bacterium
GTACGATAACCTCGTTCAACACGACGACGATCAGCCCGGCCGCAAATCCGGTTCAGGTGGGCACGCGGCGCGACATCCTTCAATTTGGTGGCCATTACGACATCGACGATTGGACGATCAGCGCCAACATCCGGCACGAGCACAAGCAAGGCAGCCTGGAAGAATCGTATTACGGGACTTACGGAGGGATGGCGTTCACGCTGCCGGTCGACTACGACACCGACCGCTTCGACCTGTCGGCGGCCTACAACGATCCCGACTTCCAGGCTCTGCTGCAATACACCTATTCCCGCTACGCCGACAACAATACGGGCGTTTCTTTGCCCTTCCCGGTGTCCATGTCGGCTCTGAGCGCCGCATCGGGCCCCTACGCGCAGTCGGCGCTGTATGCGACGCCGCCCAGCAATTCGGCCCACTACCTGACCGTCATGCTGGCAGACAGGTTGTCACCGAAGACGAGGGCCGTGTTCAACGGTCGGCTTGGATTCGAGCTGCAGGACGACACGTTCCCCGCCAACAGCGCGGATCCCTACCTCAGCAGCACACTCGGCTCTCCCACCTATTCGTGGTTCAGCAATCTAAACGCCCTGAACCAGGGAACCAGCGCGACCTCGCTGGGCGCTACGGCCACTGTTGTCGAGGCCGATATCGCCGTCACGTCCGAGCTGGCCAGCGATCTCGAAGGTCGGGTCTCCTATTCCGTCGACGGCCGGCATGTTCACCTGAGCCAATACCAAGTGTGGGGTGGCGGCCACGGTCCGGATGCCAACACCGCCAGTCCGTACTACGTCGTGCCGCAGAATTGGTTCAACCAGACGGCCAAGGTCGAGTTCGACTATCGCATTCTTCCGGCCAGCGATACCAAGATAACGGCCAGATATGAATTCAATAACACCAATCGCACCAACGCCCAGGTCGAGCACAGCATCACCAACACCTTCGGCCTCGACCTGAGCTCGATGCTCGGGACCGATGCGATGGGCCGGGTGAGCTATGAGCACAACAACCGGTCCGGCACGTTGGTCTACGGAACGGCATTCGGTAATTTGGAGACGGGAGCTCCCGAGGAGTATACGAGTCCGTCAGGGGCCTACTATCAGGCACCCATGACCTCCGATTCCGTCACCGTGCGCGGCGACTATGCGCCGGCAGGCGATCTCAGCGGCGGCGTGTACTTCAGGTTTCTGGACGAGCGCTACCACTATTCTGCCGCGCCGATCACCTTGCCGAGCGGCGATTGGAATCTGACGGGTTATGGCGTGGGGGTTAAGCACGACTACAACTTCGCCGTCGGGCCGGACGTCAATTATCGCCTGAGCCAAGACCTGAATCTGCACGCCTACTACACCTTTGAGCGGATCTTCTTCGACAACCGGGGCAACGGCGCCTGCGCGGAAAGCAACACCGGAAGCTGCGCCGGCAGTGTGGGCTATTTCCAGAACAAATATGCCAGCAACACGAATACCGTGGGCGCCAGCGCGGAGTGGCAGGCGAGCGACAAGTTGAAACTCAAGGCGGAGTATACGGGTTCATTCGGAACGGTGGCCTTCGGCGAGTTCAACGGCGTCACGGTGGCTACGGTGACACAGGGTTACCAGAACGTGGTCCCGTACCCGGATATCGACTCGACGATGCACGACCTCCGGCTGACGGCGTCCTATCAGTTCACGGACCAAATCGACGGTTCGCTGATGTATGCCTACAGCATGTTCCACAGCAACGACTGGAACGACATTCCAAGTCCGGTTGTGGCATCAAAGGACAACAGCACTGCGATCAGCATCCTCAATGCCGGCTATGGCCCGCCCAAGTACAATGTTTCGACCGTCGGCGTGACGCTCAGGGTGAAGCTCTAGGAACAAGCGACTCGCCCCAGCGGACAGTGGCGCGCCGGGGTGAGGAGATAGGTTGGTGACGCCATCAATGAGACATAGGTTGGGATCAATCTGAAATCGAACTTCGCCCGGTGCCCGCGATCCAACTGCGAACCAGAATCGCACGAGCTTGGTGGGAACGGGACAACCAAGGAGTACACAATGAGACTTTCGCTTTGTGGTTATATCGTCGCGGGTGCTTTCATCGTCGTCGGCGGCGCGCTGGCGGCCGATGGCCAGACGGTCTACACGCAGGACTGCGCCGGTTGCCACCAAATGATGGCGCCGAAGACCGGTGACAAGGCTGCTTGGGCGCCGTTGATCAAGACCGGCACGGACGCGATGACGGCCAACGTCATCAAAGGCAAAGGCATGATGCCGGCTCGCGGCGGCCATGCGGATTTGTCCGACGCCGACATCAAGGCGGCGGTGGAATACATGGAAAGCAAGTCGAAGTGAAATAAGGCCGCCGGAGAGTCGGGGGGGCTTCCGGTCGGCGGCGCAACGCCGAACAGTGGCTACAGCATGGTCAGGGCCGACATAACCCCCATACCCTAATTCCCTGCGTCACTCGGAGAAGCGCCAAAACCGGTGCTTCTCTTCTTTCTTTTTTGGGAGACGCACTCGGTGCTATGCCTGCCGCCGCCTTGGTCGGTGATCCGCAAACCGTCATCGGGAAGACGTGACGATGTTGTGGCTGATCTTCGCGCTCTTGACCCTTGCGACCGTCGCGATCCTGCTCGTGCCGTTCGTGAGGGCGGTTTCGGCCGAGATGCCGGCGCGCATCGATTACGACGTCGTCGTCTACCGCAGGCAATTGAAGGAAATTGATGACGAGGTCGAGAGCGGACTCTTGACCGAAGCGCAGGCCGATGCCGCCCGGGCGGAAGTGCACCGCCGCATGCTGGCTGCCGAGGACGCCGAACTCGAAATGCCCTTCAAACGTCCACGGGGCGGGAGCAGGCTGACCAAACTTGGGGCCGTTGTCGCAGTCGCTCTCATGATGCCGGTCGGTGCAGCGATCGTGTACGGCGTGCTCGGCTCGCCTCATTTGCCCGGAAAACCCTATGCTTGGCGGCTGAAGCACGATCCTGATTTTGTCGCCGCATCAACGGCGGACAAGCTGGCCAAGTTGCTGCAAGACAGCCCGAGCGCGTCGGGATATCGGCGATTGGCGGAAATGTATTTCGAAGCGCGCGACTATGTGAAGGCGGTCGATGCCGGCCGTCGTGCGATAGATCTGGGCGCCAACGACGCAAGGATCTGGTCGGAACTTGGTGAGGCCATCGTCATGATGCGTGGCGGCGCGGTGATGCCGGGGGCTCTTTCCGCGTTCACCGACGCGCTGAGTAAAGATGCGCACGATTATCGCGCTCGTTTCTACATCGGTTTGGCCGAGGCGCAGATCGGCAACCTGAAACAGGCCGTCGCCATCTGGCGCGACCTGGAACAGGGGGCTCCGCCGGCCGCCCCGTGGCTTCCTATGGTGCGCGAGCACATCACGGCTGTCGCCAAGGAGGGGGGCTTCGATCCGGCATCGGTGCTGCCGAACCCGCCGACTGCAAGTTCTTTGAATGTGGCAAACACGGCGATGATCAATGCGATACGTCTGCAGGCCCGTAGCAAGGGGCCGCCTGGCATGGATGCGCTGGCGGATAGCGACGTCCGGCCGCCGCCGATCGGCGATCAGAGCGATATGATCCACGCTATGGTGGCGGGCCTCGCCGACCGCATGCAAACGACCCCCAACGATGTGGCAGGCTGGCAGCGACTCGCACACGCCTATAAGACGCTCGGCGAGCCGGACAAGGCCCGGGCGGCCATCGACCGTGCCGTGCGGCTGAAGCCCGCGGATATCGGCGTGCAGTTGACCTTGGCGGAAATCGAGAAATCGACCGCCACTCCGGACGACGACACGCCTGCGGATTACATCGCGACCCTGCGCACCGTGCTGAAGCTCGATCCGGCAAACGTCCAGGCACTCTATTACGTCGGCTTGGCGGAGATGAAAGCCGGCCATGTCGCCCGGGCCCGCCGATTGTGGACCAAGGCCGTCGCCACGGCGGCGCCGGACGATCCTCTCGCGATGAGCGCCCGCAGCCGGCTTGAAAGGATGCAAGGGAAAAGCGACGCGGATTGAAACCCGCACGGCCGCCGTTCGTCGCGGTCTTTCAGCAGTCGCGCCCGGCATAATAATTGAGTTCGCAGTCGGCGACGAAGGCGATTTGGTCCCGCGTCTTGCTCTTCATCGTGTCCGTGGTCTGACGGATTTTGCTTGAACAGCGGGTCAATTTGGCCAAGATGGTAGCGATACCAATAGTTGAAAAAAGGCGACAAAAAGGAGGGTGCCGTGCCGACGCATTGGCTGAAACGGCTGTCCGCGAAGGTGTTCTTCGCGGCGTTGCTGGCGGGATGCGCGATGTCGGGAGCCGCGCAGGCGGCGAAGCTGATGGCGCCGCAGGATTGGGTGGGCTCCTGGGCCTCGTCGCAGCAAATCCCCGAACCGCAAAACGCTCTTGCCTCTGACAACCTTCGTGATGCGACGCTACGGCAGATCGTGCATCTCACCTTGGGCGGCAAGGAACTGCGCGTACGCTTCTCCAATGCTTTCGGAACGACGCCGCTGCATATCGTGGCCGCGCATATCGCGTTGCCCTTGGTTCCGTCTTCCGGCAGCATCGATGCCTCGACCGACAGAACACTTACGTTCTCCGGACGACCTGACGTTACAATTCCGGCCGGCGCGGATTATTTCTCCGATCCCGTTGCGTTTCCTGTAGAGCCGCTGTCCGATCTGGCGATTTCCCTCTATCTCGATACGCCGCCGGAACAGCAGACCAGCCATCCCGGATCGCGGCAGACCTCCTTTCTTGTCCACGGCAACGAGGTGGCCGACGCCGATCTGCACAATGCAAAGCAGGTCGAGCATTGGTTCATGATATCGGGCGTGGATGTGATGAGTCCGGCGCGGGCGGCTGCCGTCGTGACGCTCGGCGACTCGATCACCGACGGCCATGGTTCGACGACCGGCGCCGACGACCGCTGGCCAGACGACCTTGCGCGGCGGCTTCAGAAGACGCCGGCGACGCGCTCGCTCAGCGTCCTCAATGTCGGAACCGGTGGAAACCGGTTGCTGCTCGACGGGCTTGGCCCCAACGCCTTGGCGCGCTTCGATCGCGATGTGCTGGCGCAGACCGGCGTGCGTTATCTGATCGTGCTGGAAGGCATCAACGATCTTGGAACCTCCACCTTCGACCACGACATATCGCCGGCGGAGCACGAAGAACTCGTACGCCGGATCATCGGTTCCTATCGGCAAATCGTTCTACGTGCGCATGCGCACGCCGTCAAAGTGATGGGCGCCACGATTACGCCCGACGGCGGTTCGACCTATTACCACCCGGGGCCGGCCAGCGAAGCCGATCGTGAAGCCATAAACCGGTGGATCCGGACGCCCGGGCACTTCGACGCCGTCGTGGATTTCGATGCCGTGGTGCGCGATCCGGATAATCCTGAACGCCTTGCGCCGGCTTATGATTCCGGCGACCACCTGCATCCCTCGCCGGCCGGTTACCGTGCCATGGCGGCGGGCGTACCGTTGTCTTTTTTCTCCTCGCATGCGCTGCGCCGCCCGATCCATGCGATGGCGAAGAAGCGGTTCGGTGCGCATGCGAGGCACTGACCGCTACGACGGCCGTCCGCTTCATTTGAATTTGCCTAAGCCGCCGCCGCCCGGCGTTTCGATGATAATGGCGTCGCCGGCCCCAAGCTCGACTTTGGCGACGCCGGCCACGCCTTCGCGTGCGCCGTCCGCGCGCTCCACCCATTGACGGCCGGGCAGGCCGTCGCCGCCGCCGCCGAGACCGAAAGGCGCAACGGCGCGGCGCGACGCCACGATCGAGGCGGTCATTGCTTCCAGCGCGCGGATGCGCCGTATGGTGCCGTCGCCGCCACGATGCTTGCCGAGGCCGCCGGAGTCGCGTCGGATGGAAAATTCCTCCAGCCGCACCGGATAGCGCAGCTCGAGAATCTCCGGATCGGTAATGCGCGTGTTGGTCATCTGCGTGTGCACCGCCGAGGCGCCATCAAAACCGGGCCCGGCGCCCGCGCCGCCGCAGATCGTCTCGTAATATTGATGGCGCGCGTTGCCGAAGAGAAAATTGTTCATCGTCGCCTGCGATGAGGCGCTGGCGCCCAAGGCGCCCAGCAGCGCGTTGCAAGTCGCCTGACTGACTTCCGTATTGCCGGCAACGACCGCGCTGCCTTGTTCGGGCGCGAGAAAACTGCCGTTCGGCACCACGATCTTGAGCGGCTTCAGGCAACCTTCGTTCAACGGGATGTCGTCGCCGACCAGGCAACGGAAGACGAAAAGAACCACTGCGCGCGTCACGGCCGGCGGTGCATTGAAATTGCCGGCGCGCTGCGTGCTGGTGCCGGTGAAATCGATGACGGCTTCGCGGCGCGCGTGATCGACTTTGACGGCCACCCTGAGCCGCGCGCCGTCGTCCATCTGATAGTCGAAACGGCCGTCGCCGATGCGGTCGATCACGCGCCGCACGCTTTCTTCGGCATTGGCCATGACGTGGCCCATATAGGCCTTCGCCACCGGCCAGCTGTAGCGTGCGACGAGAGCGGAGAGTTCGCGGATGCCGGCCTGGTTGGCGGCGACCTGGGCCTTGATATCCGACAGATTGGTGTCGGGACTGCGCGCGGGGTAGGGCGCGCCGGCAAGCACCGCGCGGAATTCGCGCTCGCGCAGCACACCGCCGTCGAGCAGCAGGAAATCGTCGATGACGACGCCTTCCTCTTCCA
>JAGWVX010000167.1 GCA_018970685.1 Alphaproteobacteria bacterium
ATTACTCCGATCGGGTTTTACGCCGCCGAACCGTCGCATCGACCGCCCAAGATAGAGAATGGCGCGGGAGTCCCTTGGTCCGGCTGCGTGTGGTGGTGCGCGGACAGCACCCAGCCCTGTATGACGTTGTCTCGCCGTTTGCCGTTCAGATCGGGCCTTGCCATCGGCCCCGTGTCATCGCCATCTCCATCAAACACTCAATACAGATGTGGGAATGGCGAACCCCGGTTTCAACCACCGGACGCAATGACAAATTGCCGCATACTATTGCGAGTGCAAATCAAGTTGGCGGCGACGGGACGCGAAGGGTGCTTAGCGCATGACGATTTTGGTTCGAACCAAGGCTTGTCATCCCGGAAGTCGAGCGAAGCGAGGCTGTCCGGGACCTACGGAGAGGGCAGTCCGGATTTGGATCGTTGGGCAAAAGTCCCAATCCCGCCTTTGTCCCGGTGGGTCCCGGCGCGCGCAACGTTTGCCGTTGCCGCGGACATTCTAGTCCAGCCAGCACGTGCGACCGATCGGAATTGAGATACCATCAACGGACGCAGCGGCTATCGTGGATGACATGCGAGCGGGAAAATGAAATTGGTTACGGCATCCGCACGCACCGAAACGGGTGAATGCAGCGCTCGCGTCTCTCGGAAGAACCCGTTCCTCAGAGATCTGCTTTTTCCGTTTTATTCCATCGAGCAGTTCGTGACGCTTTGCTTGCTCTGTGCAGTTGCGTATGTCGTTTCGACGCTCTTCAAACCCGATATTGCGGTTGCCTTGGTTGGTTGGGCCGGGGGCTCTATTTCCCTAACAACCGTTGCGCCCGCACGACTGCATTTCCAGGTGTCACAGTTCCCACAGTTTGTCGATATTCTCGAACGCATGAAATTCGTCAGGGAACCCGATGAAAAAACATGGAGATACAAATGGAGATGGATCGTTTGGCGAAATTCAGTGCTTGTAATTGAGCGTCATGAACATGTCGTCGTGGTGAATGGTCCTATGTCAACTCTGGCGTTCATTGTCAGGCTGATGAGACGACGCTGCACGGCGAAATAACCGTCCGTAAAGAATGCGGTTTTCAAGCCGCGTAATCGGCGTCTGGTCTCGTTTCTTCGAGGCTCCGTCACAACACGAAAGGCAGCAGCATCTTGGTGCGCTTCTTATAGGCGGGATACCGCTCCGGGAATTGCGCGATCATGAGTTTTTCTTCGCGCCGCGCGCTGTAGAGGAAATAGGCGCCGCCCAGAACGAACGGCACCAGCCAGAAGACGCCATCGCCCATCGCCGAACCGAGCATGGCCAGCAGTATGCCTGTGTAGATCGGGTGGCGGACGACGGCGTAGGGGCCGTTGGTGACCAGCTCGGGATTTTCCTTGCGCGACATCGGCATGCCCCAGTTCCGCCCGAGATAGGTGCGCGCCACAATGGCAAGCCCGACGCCAAACGCGCAGAGCACGACGCCGGCAAGGTTCACGGGCGGGCTGGTCTCGCCCGCAGCGAACCACGCCTCGCGCAGGGCGGAGCGCACGGCCGGAATGCGCAAGGCGACCACGACGCAGAGCGCGAGGGCCAGACGCAGCCCGATCTCCCGCCGCCAAGCCCAGCCGCCGGCCGTCCGCTTCACGCCCATGGCCGAGACGGCCCAGTAGGCGACGAAGATCAGCCAGAGCGCGAAGATAAGATCGTGATAGACCGTCATGCCTGGTCTGGAAAAGATTGATCCGCGATGCCGTTTTACGCGGCGGGATGCGTCGCATCCAGAGACAAACGCGATCCGGACGATCATTGGACCCGCGACGGGCGATTGCCCGGTAAATTACCTCGGCCGTTCCACACGTTCCAAAACCTGTCCGGGGAAGAACAGGCGGCGGCGTCTGCCTTGCCCCCAAACGGTCATTCACGGTGCGCGCGTGCTTCGCCGTTTAAGCGAGTCCCACAGGAACAGTCCGGCGACGGCGAGCAGGATTCCGGCAAGGACGCAGAACGACCGGATGTCCGGGGGTTCGCCGCGCCAGTGCGTCAGGAAGGCGGCGTAGCCGAAATACATTGTAGCAAGCAGGTACGCGGCGGCGCCCACCCACGACCATCGCAGGGCGAGCAAGACGAGAACGGTGACGCCGACCAACGGTATGGTGACTCGCATGAGGAGCGGTTCGGAGAACGCGGCTATCCATCCTCCGGGTTCGCCTTGGCCTTCGCCAATAAAGAACGTCCAAAAAACGGCGAGGAACAAGAGACCGAGAACGCGAGGAGTCCACATTAATAGCTGTCTTGAGAAGCCCATGATGAACCTCCGGGTGATCGTATCGGCGCCGATGACGCCGTTTCCGCTGTCGCGGATCAAACCTCTTGGCGGGTTTCAATATTTGGGAAGCGCACGTTCCTCCGTCAAAAAAAGCCAGCGCTCCGCACAAGCGTAACATAGCGACACGGGAGACGATTGAACTACGTCGCATGTGCAGGCGATTTATAGGAGCACGTATGGCGCGAAGAAGAATAACGACCGACGGCAGATTACAGGTCCGAACCGGCGATAACCCCTTGGTCGTCTTGACGCCTACACCGGTCCTTCTGCGCCTACAATTTTCGCATCAGCGCCGGATCGAAATCAGGACGCTTTCGACAGTATCCCTATGGTGTGGAGCCATTGCTCGACCAGCGCCGGCCAGTGCGTGATCGGCCCTTTATGGAATGGCCGCCGACAAACCGGCCCGAGCCTTTCGCCCGAAACGCGGCGGAAGCGGCATGGCCGTTTACAAATGGTGAATGCCCCCCAAAAAGCGCGCCCGAATTAATGTTCCTTTATCCCGGCCTCTCTAGATTTGCAGGGCGCGGCCGAACCTGCTGCGCCTCGTCCTTGCAATTCTCGGGTTTGGCATGGTTCGACGCGCATCTCCCGACGAAACAGACCGCCGCGATCAGCTGTCGCCGGCGCTGCTGCTGTGGATCGCCGCGCTCGAGTTTGTTTCGGTATGCGCGGGGCTGGCGCTTTCGGACGCCATGGGCCGCATCAGCGCGATTTGGCTTGCGAACGCCATTCTCGTCTATTTTCTCCTCGTCAACGCACCGCGCCGCTGGCGCCCGATATTGCTGGCGGGACTCGGCGCGAACTTCTGCGCCGACTTCGTCATGGGCGACAGCATTACCGCGAGCGCGTTTCTGACGTTCTGCAACGCGGCGGGCATCCTCATCGTCGCAGCGCCGATGCGGCTGCTGGACATTTCCGAAAACTTCACCAAGCCAAGGTCGCTGCTTATCTTTTATGCTCTCGCGGCAGGGCTCGCACCGGCGGTATCGGCCTGCATGTCGGCCGCCTATTTCCATTACGCCCTAGGCAGAGAATTCTTCTCTTCGGCGTTCAATTGGTATGCGACGGACGCGCTCGGCTACGGCATCTTCGTTCCGATCTTCATGACCGTGCGCCTCGACTCGCTCCGGAAAATCTTCGAAAAGGGCCAGCGGCTGGGAACATTCCTGGTGCTGGGAACGGTTGCGGCATCCATCGCCGTCAATTTTTGGGCCCGCGATTATCCCCTCGCCTTTCTTTTCTTTCCCACCGTGCTGCTGGCCACCTTTCAACGCGGATTTGCCGGCGGCGCCATCGGCGTTCTCATGACCGGAACCTATCTGATGGTGCCGGTTCTCGTCAGCGACCCGAACGGTCCGCTGCAAATACACTCCCAACACGACCAGATCATCATCGTGCAATTGTTCATCGCGGTGACCGGGTTTTCCGTGGTCCTGACCGGCGCGGCGCTCGCCGAGCGGCGGCGCCTCGAGAAGGGACTCGCCGCAGCCATCGTTCGCGCCGAGTCCTCGCGCGAGGAGGCGCTCGTCGCGCGCGACGCCGCCGACTCGGCCAATCGCGCGAAATCGATGTTCCTGGCGAACATGAGCCACGAGCTGCGCACGCCGTTGAATGCGGTCATCGGCTTCGCAGAGATCATGCATCGGAAGACGTTCGGTCCCCTCGGACACGCGCGTTACGAGGAATATTCCGACCTCATACAGCGGGCGGGCGAACATCTGCTCAATCTCATCAACGACATCCTCGACATGTCGAAGATAGAGGCCGGGAACTTCGAACTGCAGCAAGAGTGTCTGGACATTCGGGATATCGTTCGCGACTGCCTGGCGCTGATGTCCCAGCGCGCCCGCGACGGCGCCGTTACCCTCGTCGACGACATGCCCACCGTCCCGTTATGGGCGACCGCAGACCGGCGCGCGATGAAGCAGATACTGCTGAACCTGCTGTCGAACGCGATCAAGTTCACGCCGGCCAACGGTTACGTGACCGTGCGCGCGAAACCCGCCGAAGACAGGGTGGTGGTGCGGGTCTGCGATACCGGCGTGGGCATTCCGGCCGATCAGTTGAGCCGCCTCGGCAACCCTTTCGTGCAGATCAGAAACAACGCGGGCGCGTCGCACGAGGGCACGGGGCTGGGACTGGCGCTGGTGCGGGCGCTGGCGGAGCTTCACAACGGAACCATGAAAATCGAAAGCACGGTGGGACGCGGGACCATCGTTTCCGTGGACGTTCCCGCGGCCCGCCAGGAGGCGGCCCGGCAACTCGCCCAAACGGGCTGATTGGCCGCTCGCGGCGCAATGTTCCGCTCCCGGAATTGGAGCCGGAACCGTCCCCGCATACGCACGGAACTCAGAACGGGCGGCGGCGCTTCTCGGCTCTGGCGTCGGCCATGAACATCAGAAGCAGCAGGCTGAGCGGGACGGCGAGCGCCATGCCCAGTTTGTGATCCCCCAGGGCCTCGCCTATGCCCCAGCCGATGACGAAGCCGACGGCCATCGCGCCGACCACTTTGACAAGAGAACGAACCGGGCGCGTATCGGCCACCGCAAACGTCGCCAACACCCCGACTGCGGCGCCGACGGCCATGGCAACCGCCAGCGCATTAACCAGATAGGCCACCAGCCAGCCGGCCAGCGATCCGATCGCCATCGCGCCGGCCACCTTCAAAACGGAGCTGACCGGGTGTGTGCCGAACAAAGCAATGGTGGCCAAAATGCCGATCGCCGCGCCGGACGCCATGGCGATCGCCACCTCGTTGGTTACCGAAGCGATCAACCAACCGGACAACGCCCCTATCAACGCTGCGATAAGCCACTTCATTTCCGCCCCCAACCCGGCGCAATGTAAACGTGCGACAAGCGCAATACCGTCGCACAGGAAAAAAACAAAGGCCACGGAATTTACTCGGCCCGCCTCCGTTTTCTCGCAGGGCGCGCCGGCCGCAGAGGCCTTGGAGCCTGTTCGGGAATTCCCCGCGGCGCCCTTGCGATTCGTCAAGGCGTCTCCGCCCGCGCCGCGCCAGAGTGCGGGCACACACTCCATGCACGGGATCGGCATATGGCAAAACTTCCCTCCAGCGTCGCCGCGTTCTTGGCCGGCAAGCGCTTCGCGGTCGCAGGTGTTTCCCGCAAGCCGCAACAGGCGGCCAACGCCATCTATCGCAAGCTGCGCAAATCGGGCTTCGACGTGCTGCCGGTCAATCCCAACGCGGCGGAGGTCGAAGGCGTGCGCTGCTATCCCGACCTGACGTCGATCCCGGGCGCCATCGACGGCGTCGTGATCGCCACCCGTCCCAGCACGGCGCCGAACCTCGTGCGCCAATGCGCCGGCAAAGGCGTGCGCCAGGTGTGGTTCCACCGCTCCTTCGGCGGCGGCAGCGTATCCGGCGAGGCGGTCGAGGAATGCAAGACGCGCGGCATCCAATGCATCGTGGGCGGCTGCCCGCTGATGTATTGCGAGCCGGTGGATGCGGGACACCGCTGCATGCGCGCGTGGCTGCGTCTGCTCGGCCGTGTGCCCGGTTAGCGGCGAAAGTCGAGTCTCAAACGTTGCTGCACGGCAATGGCGGCGGGATGCGACAACCGGTTCAAAGCTCCGTAGCGGCAAGACGAGCGGCAACAAACGAATCTGCGGCGGCGCGATCTTGGTCCGATCATGCGTCTCACGCACGGTCCGCAGATCGAAATTGCGCCTCCGCTCGTTGAAGTGGGGCGTGCGCTGCAGCATTCCGTTCCGTCATGGCTCATCTGCGTCCGCCGCCGAATGGTTCGCGCGCGCCGACATGCGATAAGAAGCGGCCGTTTCAAATCGGGGAATACCGATGCCGCATCTAGATACCGGCAACACCGGCTTCATGCTTCTCTGTTGCAGTTTGGTCATGCTCATGACGCCGGGGCTGGCCTTTTTTTATGGCGGCCTGGTCAGCAGGCGCAACGTCCTCACCATCATGATGCAGTCTTTCGTATCGATGGGCTGGACCACGGTGATCTGGTTCGCTTTCGGATATTCGCTGTGCTTCTCCGGCGGCGCCGGCGGCGTCATCGGCAATCTGGACATGGCGTTCCTGCACGGCGTGACGCTGACGACGCCGTCGCCGACGCCCGGAATTCCGCTGCTCGTGCATGTCGCCTATCAGATGATGTTCGCGATCATCACGCCGGCGCTGATCACCGGAGCCTTCGCCAACCGCGTCACCTTCAAGGCCTACATGCTGTTCCTCACGCTGTGGCTGATCTTCGTCTACTTCCCCTTCGTCCACATGCTGTGGGGCGGCGGGCTGCTGCAGAAATGGGGCGTGCTCGATTTCGCCGGCGGCATCGTGGTGCACAACACGGCGGGCCTCGCGGCGCTGGCGTCGGTTCTCTATGTCGGCCGGCGGAAAG
>JAGWVX010000168.1 GCA_018970685.1 Alphaproteobacteria bacterium
TGGTATTGGTGGCGCTTCAACGGCTTCGGCTATTTCTGGGGCATGGCGTTCGGCATCCTCGCCTCGTTGCTCATTCCCTGGGCGCAGCCGGTCTGGCAGCCGCAACTCATGGCGATATCGACGGCCTTTCCGCCGCTGCATGCCGCCTTCGCAACCCTTGTCACGCTGCCGTCGGCGCTGGTCTGCTTCCCGGCCATTTTGGTCCTGTCGCTGATCGGCTGCTTCGTCGGAACTTGGCTGTCGAAAGCGGAAGACATGGACGTGTTGAAGTCTTTCTACATAAAGACGCGGCCCTGGGGTCTGTGGGGACCGGTGCTGAAGGCCGTGCAGGCGGAGGACCCGTCATTCAGGCCGAACCCGGATTTCTGGCGCGACATGTTCAACATCGTCGTCGGCATCGTCTGGCAGACGAGTCTGGTTGCGCTGCCCGTCTATGTGGTGATCCGGGAATATGAACGCTCGGCGATCGCTCTTGCGCTCGTCGCGGTGACCTCTCTCATTCTGAAGGTCACGTGGCTCGATCATCTCAAGAAAGTCTATCCGGATCCAAAGCCGCAACCGGCGGCGAGCTGAACTTCGCCGCGGACATGAAAAAGGGGCTGTCTCTCGACAGCCCCTTTTTCTTTTCTTGCGCGGCGCGCAGCTTCAGCCCAGGACCGCTTCGACGGCGATTTCCGTCTTGCCGTCCATGGGCGGCGGCACCACCGCACCGTCGATGGGCTTGCCGTCCACTTTGAGGCTGACCTTGCCGCCCGTACCCTTGCGGCTCACGGCGATGCGGTAGGTTGCGCCGCGATATTTCCGCGTCGCCGTGAAGCCCTGCCATTGCGCCGGCAACACCGGCGCGATGCGCAAGCCTTCATATTCTGGGCGGATGCCGAGGATCCATTGCGTGATGGCGTAATAGTTCCACGCCGCCGTGCCGGTCAGCCACGAGTTCTTCGCCTCGCCATGGGTCGGCGCGTCGCGCCCGGCGATCATCTGCGCGTACACATAAGGCTCGCAGCGATGCACCTCGCTGATCGCTTCGCGGGCCGACGGATTGATGCGCGAATAGTAATCGTGCGCGGCGTCGCCGTTGCCGACCATGGCCTCGGCGATGGCCACCCAGGGATTGTTGTGGCAGAAGATGCCGGCATTCTCCTTGTAGCCGGGCGGATAGGTCGAGATCTCGCCATATTCGATGTAGTAGCGCGAATAAGCCGGCTGCTGCAGGACGATGCCGTGCGGCGTTGCCAGATGCGTTTTGACGGATGCGAGTGCATTCTTCGCCATGCCGTTCTCGAGCCCGATGCCGGCCAACACGCAGAAACCCTGCGGCTCGATGAAGATTTTGCCCTCTTCGCATTCCTTCGAGCCAATTTTGCGGCCGAAATCGTCATAGGCGCGCAGGAACCATTCGCCGTCCCAGCCGTGTTTGCGTACCGCCGCGTCCATGCGCTCGGCTTCCGTCAAGCAGGTCTTGGCATCCTCTTGCGCGCCGCGCCGCTCGGCGATGGTGGCCAGTTCCTTCGCCGCCAGCACGAACAGGCCGGCGATGAAGACGGATTCGGCCACCTTACCGTCCTTGCTGGTGGTGGTCTGAAAGGATTCGCCCGGTGTGTCCGAGAAGCAGTTGAGGTTGAGGCAATCGTTCCAGTCGGCGCGGCCGATCAGCGGCAGGCCGTGCGGTCCCAGCCTGTCGAGCGCATAACGGAAGCTGCGTCGCAGATGTTCGTAGAGCGGTTGTTCGGAGCCCGGCGCGTTGTCGAACGCCACCGGCTCGTCGAGGATGCTCCAGTCGCCGGTCTCCTTGAGATAGGCGGCAACGCCCAGGATCAGCCAGTGCGGATCGTCGTTGAAGTTGCCGCCGATGTCGTTGTTACCCTTTTTTGTCAGCGGCTGGTACTGATGATAGGCGCCGCCGGTGGGAAGCTGCGTCGCCGCCAGATCGAGAATGCGTTCGCGGGCGCGCTTGGGCACCATGTGCACGAAGCCGAGCAGGTCCTGGTTGGAATCGCGGAAGCCGAGGCCGCGCCCGATGCCGGATTCGAAGGTCGACGCCGAACGCGACATGTTGAACGTCGCCATGCATTGATAGGCGTTCCACACGTTCACCATGCGGTCGGTGTGAACGTCCGGCGTGCTCACCTGACAGACGCCGAGAAGCTCGTCCCAATAGGCGCGCAACCGCTCGAAGGCTGCATCGGCGTTGGCCAGGTCGCGGTATTTCGCGATCACCGGCTTTACGGTCTTCTTGTTGATGGTCTGCGAGCCCGGCGGATCGAACTTCTCGCTGTTCGGATTTTCGTGATAGCCGAGCACGAAGATGACCTGGCGGCTTTCGCCGGGCTTCAGCGTTATGCGCACGTGATGCGAGCCGATCGGCGACCAGCCATGGGCGATGGAGCCGGAGGATTTGCCGCGCTCCACCGCAGCGGGCTCATCCCAGCCGCGCCAGGCGCCGAGGAAAGCCTCGCGCTGGGTGTCGAATCCGGCCAGCGGTTCCGAGCAGGCGAACCAGGCGAAATGGTTGCGGCGTTCGCGATATTCGGTCTTGTGGTAGATCACCTCGTCTTCGACCTCGACCTGCCCGGTCGAGAAATTGCGTTGAAAGTTGGTGAAGTCGTCGAGCGCCTCCCACAGGCAGAACTCAACCGAGGAAAAGACCGACAACTCGGCCGTCACGGAGCGCTTGTTGGTTAGCGTCAGCTGCCAGATCTCCAGCGTCTCGTCGAGCGGCACGAAATAGCGCGTACTGGCCGCGATGCCGTCGCGTGTCGACGAGATGACGCTGTAGCCCATGCCGTGCCGGCAGCTGTAGTCTTCGAGCCTGCCGCGGGTCGGCATCCAAGACGGCGACCAGTATTCGCCGCTCTTGTCGTCGCGCAGATAAACATAGCGCCCGCCGAAATCGAACGGCACGTTGTTGTAGCGGCCGCGCGTGATGCGGCGCAGGCGCGCGTCGCGATAATACGAATAGCCGCCGCCGGTTGCCGAGAGGATTCCGAAATAGTTTTGGCAGCCAAGGTAATTGATCCACGGCAGCGGCGTGTCGGGCCTGGTAATGACGTATTCGCGATTCTTGTCGTCGAAATGACCGTACTTCATGAGGCTTTCTTCCTGCTTACTTGCTTATCCAGCCGCTCGATCATCTCGAAACAGACGCGGGAATTGTGATAGGGGCACTTCCAGGGACCGACGAGATAGGCGTTCGGATCCTCTTTGGCGGTCAGCGGCACGCCCTGCGGCGACAGCTTGGCGTGCCACTCGCCATGCACTCGATCGACGACATTGGCTTCGATATAGTCCCAGGCGCGATGCGCGGCGGTAAGAAACTGCGCCTCACCGGAAATCTGGAAGGCGTTGTAGAAGCCGACGACCGCTTCGGCCTGCGCCCACCAGTGCTTCCCGGCGTCGACCAGCGTGCCCGCGCCATCCGCTTCGTAGAACAGGCTGCCGTCGCGATCGAGACCTTGTTCGTAAACCGCCTTGGCTATCACGACCGCCAGTTTGCGCGCCCGCGCGATCAGCGCTGCGTCGCCGAGAACTTCCGCCGCTTCGACAAGCAGCCAACTTCCTTCGATGTCGTGTCCATAAGAGACGTGGTCGGACTGCGACTCCCAGCCTTCGTCGAAGAACAGTTTAAAGTGCCCCGTCTTGGCATCGATGACGCGATCCATCGTCACGCGCAGAAGTTCGGATTGTTTCACTATCAGGCCCGGGTCGCGCCATACCCGCAGCAGGTTGGTGTAGCCCTCCATGATGTGCAGATGCGTGTTCATGGATTTTGGGCAGTTGAGGTCCTTATCGCTCAACCGCATGTCGCCGAGTTCGTTCCAGTCGCGGTCGCGCGCCTCGAAATAGCCCTGGCAATCGGCATCGTAGCTGTGGTCCTCGATCAGCCAGAATAGGCGCTTGGCGAAGTCGAGGCTGGCAGCGTTGCCTGTGGTGCGGAAATATTCCGCCAGGGCGTAGATGCCGAAGGCCTGGGCGTAGATCTGCTTGTGCGCCGAAACCGGTTCGCCGCGGCGATCGAGCATCCAGACGAGCCCGCCGAATTTGCGGTCCCAGAATGCTCGCGTGATATAGGTGAAAGCCCAGTCCGCGGTCTCGCGATAGCCGGGGCCGATAAGCCGGCTCGCCGCCGAGAAGGTCCACAGGATGCGGGCGTTGATGACGGCGGCGCGCGGCGCCTCTTTGTCGATATTGCCGTCGGTGTCGACCAGCCCGTAGAAGCCGCCATTTTCATGATCGACGGTATGGCGCATCCAGAACGGCAGGATGTTTCCCACAAGCTCGTTGCGGAACTGGTCGGTCCAGGTTTCGGTTGTTGCTTCGGTCATGGCATCTTCCGGCCGCGGCAGGTCTCGACGATGGCGTACCAATCCGTTCGCGACAGCGAGAGCGCATTCGCGGTCAGGCATTCGCGAAGGCGGTTGGGCGTCGTGGTGCCGAGGATCGGCGTCACCGGCGCGGGGTGCCGCTGCAGGAAAGCCAACGCGACCGCAATGGGCGAGGCGCCGTTTCGCGCGCCGATCTGGCACAGCGTCTCGCGCAGCTGCGAGAACTCCGGCGCGCCCGTTTCTCCCAGGCGGCCGCCCGCGAGCGGCGACCATGCCGCCACCGCGATGGCGCGCTCCATTGCCTGATCGAGCGTGCCGTCGAACAGCGGATCGGCATGGGCGGCGGAGAATTCCAGCTGATGCACGGCGATCGGCGCCTTCATGTAACGCGCTAGGGCCGCGATCTGGCCCGCGGTGAAATTGGAAACGCCGATGGCGCCGACCTTTCCCGACGCCACAAGCCCGTCCAGCGTCTCGGCCAATTCGGCGGGATGCGTGAGGAAGTCTGGGCGGTGGACATAGAAGAGGTCGATCTTGTCGATCTGCAGCCGCAACAGGCTGGCTTCGCAAGCCGCGGTCAGGTACGCCGCCGAGGAATTATAGGGAGAGCCCGGCTCGACACCGGCCTTGGTGGCGATCACCGCGCCCTTGAACAATTCCGGCGCGCGCGCGCGGATGGCGCCCATCAGCCGTTCGGAGCCGCCGAAGCCGCCCGGTCCGCCATAGACGTCGGCCGTATCGAGATGATCGATGCCGTTCTCGCGCACCAGCGAAAGCATTTCCGTTGCTGCAGCGATCTCGTTTTCGCGATAGCGCCAGAAGCCGTAAGCGAATCGCCGCTTCTCAGTTTCCGACAACGCGAGCATCATATGTCCTTTCGAATGCCGCGAACCAAAGCGGCTTCGGGCAGGTGTTCTTCCGGAGGGAAGAATGTTAAAGATGACAGCGTTGTCATGATATCTCGATTTGGCTACTATCGCAATCAAAACAAGGTTGGGCTGGGGAGGCACGGCCCCAATTCGGCTCCGCTAAAGGCGTACACGGTCGGAGGGACAAGAGGAAGATGATTACGCAAAAGACGCCAGCGGCGCGACTTTGTGCTATCCTGGCGACATGCCTTGTTCTCGCAATGGTTGCGGGTGCAACGCGGTCGCACGCCGCTACGGTCTCCGTTCAAGCAAAACGGGCCACGATCCTCGATTATATCCGCGACATCCAGAAACAGCGGAAGACGCTCGTGGGCGTGCAGGTGAACGAGTACGAGGTCTATATCGGCTGCACTTCCGCCGATCGCATCTTTGCGCAGACCGGGAAGCATCCGGCGATCATGGGCCTGGAGCTGATGAACGTGATCGCCTATCCGCCCTACAAATCCTATTTGATCGACCGCGTTCTCACCCAGACTGCGGCGGGCGGTTTGGTCGAGATGTCGTGGCACGAGCGCAATCCGGTGGAGGTCTGTCCGCGCGGCGAGTTCTTCGATTGCGTCAAGAAGCCGATGACGGCGGAGACGTTCCGCGCCGTGCTCACCAAGGGAACGCCCGAGCATAAGCTGTGGCTGGCGGATGTCGACGCTATCGCCAAGGTGCTGGGCGAACTGCGCGACCGCGGCATCGTCGTGTTGTTCCGGCCCTATCACGAGATGAACCGCGAGTGGTTCTGGTGGGGCAAGCAAAGCGCCTATCCGGAACTGTGGGATGCGCTGTATGACGAGCTGGCGATCCGCCACCATCTCGATAATCTCATCTGGGTGTGGTCGCCCGATCGTGACACGCTCGACCCGGCGCCGTTCTTCCCGGTGAGGCACAAGCCGGTTGTGGTAGGCGCCGACGTTTATGAGCAGGATGCCGACAGCCCGGTCTACGCCTCCGCGTATGCCAAGGTCACGGCACTCGATCCCGCCGTGCCCTTCGCCTTGACGGAAGTCGGCGCCGCACCCAGCGGCAAGGTGCTGGACGCCGTCAATCCGGCCTGGGTGTTGCTGTGGGGCGGCGAATATCTCAATTCGAATTGGGCTCTGGATCCCGCCAATTGCCAATTCTGCAACAAACCCGAGCGCGTGGCGGCGTTTTTCAAGCTCGATCGGATCGTGACGCTCGACCAATTGCCTACAAAGCTGCGTGCGACGATTTCGGCGGGCATCACCAACTCCCATCCGTTGCACCGGGCGAATCCAGTCTGCCCGGCGAAACTACGTTAGACGGCCATCTCCAAGAGAAGACGACAATATGCCGACGACGACCGATTTCCAGAACC
>JAGWVX010000169.1 GCA_018970685.1 Alphaproteobacteria bacterium
GGCAAGACGCCGTCCGACGGAGGATTTGCCTGCCCCCATCATACCCACAAGTGCTATGGTTCGCCTTAACCCTGCCATATGTACGGGCTACCACGGCTTGGCCGCAGATCGCCAGCGGGACCTGATCTCGGAGCTGCCGTTTACGAAGGAAACAGGCGTTACGGAGGTGTACTCATGCGAATGGCCAGGTCGGAGGGCATGGGTTGGGGCGGAAAGATGGCGATCGGCGCCGGCGTACTTCTGGTCTTGGCTGCAGTCGGGCTGGCAATCTACGGTGGCTCGGTTCATCCCAAACAGCATGAGATCCAACAGGTCGTCCCGAATGACAGGTTCTCGAGTTAGTGCAGTAGTATTGGCGCTGGCGCTTTGTATGCCTGCCGCCTGGGCGCAATCGACCGCGGCCTCGGGCGGCGACGCGCCGCCGGTATTGACGCCGGATGATTACCCACCAGTCGCCGATACGCCCGAGCCGGCCTCGACCGCAGCCGCGCAGAACAAAAATACGAACGGCACGCCGCCGGCCGCCACGAACCAAGACGTGCCTCCCGTAACCGACCAACCGGGACAGCCTCAAGCGGCAACCGCGGCGCCTACGCCCTTGTCGGGCGCGGCTGGCGATCTGGTAGCGCCCTTGCCGCCGCCCTCGTCGGGCATCCAGGTTCAGACGCTCGGCTCCGTCGAAGGTCCGCCCGTCGGACTTCTCGATACCGTCAATGGCGGCCTGGGCATGGATATGTGGAGCGGATCGGCGCGCGGTAACATCGAATCGCTTATGGCGCGCGTTCCGCTGGTCTCTCCGGATCCCGTGATACGCGCTCTCGCCAAACGCATTGTGTTGACCAAGGCTGCTGCGCCTCTAGGGAACGCCAAACGTGCCATTGTCACCTTGCGTATCGAGAAACTGCTCGACGCCGGGCTGATCGACGAGGCGGGCGCCTTGGCGGCGCAGGCCTCTCTGCCTGACGATCCGGACTTCGCGCGGGTTCAGGCGGACGCGCTGCTAACGGCGAATCGCGCGGCGGACGTCTGCGGGAATTTGACGACGGCTCGGTTGTCCTCGGGCGAGCCGTTCTGGCTTGAGCTGCGGCTGTACTGTGCGGCAGTCGGCGGCGATGAAGCCACGGCGGAGTTGACCCACGAAGTGATGCAGGCGCAGGGCGACGGCGACAGGGCCTTCGACACGCTGGCCGACGACGTGTTGAACCACAAAACGGTGATGCCCGGCGCCATCGCGCATCCGACGGCCATGCATCTTTTCCTTCTGCAGCAGGCGGGGTTGGCGGTGCCGGGCGCGGTAGCCGCCGCCATGGGAACCTCCGCAAATCTGCTGGCGATGCGGGATCCGCGCAACGCGCCCGCGGTGCGCATGGCCGCAGCGGAGCGCATCGTGGCGACGGGTGCGGCGTCCATCGAGCAATTGCGTAATGTGGCCGACGCCCAGGACATCAAGCTCGACCAGATGGCCAATGCGGCCGCTGACGCCAATAGCCTGCCTTTTTTTGCCGCCCAGGTGTTGTTGCGGCGCGCCGCGGTAATTCAGACCCGTCCCGATATGCAGGCGCAACTCGTGTACGAAGCCTTGGCGCTCGGCGAGAAGGCGAACCTTTTGCCTCTGGCGGCGGCCTTCCAGGGCGACGTTGCGGCGTCGGTCGGACCTTCCGCGGCGAACCCTGCCATGGCTTCTTTGTTCGCGCGCGCGCTGCTGTTGGCGCATAATCCTCAAGCCGCAGCCCGTTGGCTAACAAATAAGGATTTGCTGCAGCCGGTTCTCGATCTGGCCGCGCCCAATCCAACCCGCGATGCGGCGGCGCAAGCATCTTTGGCGGCTTATGTCACCGGTCTGGTGAAGAACCCGCCGGTCCCCGACGCAAACCGGTCCTACAAGGCGTTGCTGATCGGCATCACCGACGTCCTGGGACGTCCGTTGCCGCCGGAAGCGAAGGCGCAGGCTCCCGCGCTCGAGGCGATGCGCTGGGACGGCAATCGCCCGGATTCCGGAGAAATGCGCTTGATCGAACAGGCATCCTTGCAGCCCGAACGGAAGGGCGAGGCACTGCTGCGCATATTGGATGCGATTCATGATATCGGGTTGCGCGACCTTGCGCCGGACACGACGATCGAATTCGTCCGTCTGTTGGGCGCGATGGGGCTGCCGCGAGCCGCGCATGATTTGGGCATGGATGCCCTGGTGCTCTACGTGGCGCCGCCGCAGGCGCCGGCGTCGGTCTCTGCAGCGCGATGAACCGCAAGAAATCTTTGGGCGACGCGCGCCTTGTCGAAAATTTTCTCGACATGATGAGCGCGGAACGCGGCGCCAGCATCAACACGCTCGCCGCTTATCGCCGCGACCTTCTGGATTTTCACGGTTTTCTGGCCGGATGCGGCGCAGAAGCCAAACACGCCACGCGCGATCACATCAAGCGGTATTTGGCGAGCCTTTCGACGTCAGGCGCCGCCGGATCGTCTCAGGCGCGGCGACTTTCCGCGCTGCGCCAGTTCTTCGGCTTCCTTTACGCCGAGGGTATCTGTCCCGACGATCCCACGAATGCTGTGGACGCGCCGAAGCGCGGGCGTACGCTGCCCAAGGTGTTGTCGCGCGAGGACATGGACAGCCTGACCAAAGCTGCCGGGCAGCGCGCGGAAAAAAGCGAAGAGGGCGCGCGACTGCTCTGCGTCGTCGAGATGCTGTACGCTTCGGGTTTGCGCGTCTCGGAGTTGGCGACGCTGCCGCTCGCCGCCGTGCGCAACCTTGAGGGCGTCTTGCTGGTGAAAGGCAAGGGCGGCAAAGAGCGCTTGGCGCCGCTCAATGCCCACGCCCGCAAAGCCATTTCCGATTATCTCGCGGTGCGCGAGACGTTTCTGCCGAAAAGCGGCCGCCGCCGGCATGCGGAGAAATTCCTGTTTCCGTCGCGGTCGGCGGAATGCCATCTCACGCGCCGCCGCCTGCACCAGATGCTGAAAGCGTTGGCGTTGGAAGCCGGCCTCGATCCAAGCAAATTGTCGCCGCATGTGTTGCGGCACGCCTTCGCGACGCATCTTGTGGAAGGCGGCGCCGATTTGCGCAGCGTGCAGACCATGCTCGGCCACGCGGACATCGCCACGACACAGATCTATACGCATGTCGCCAAGGACCGTCTTGCCGCCACGGTGGCGTCTGCCCATCCGCTGGCAAGGCGAAAAGGAACCAAGGTGCAGGGCAACTAATCGACAGGTGCTGCCTCCACCTGCAGCTTTGCGCGCGAAGCTGCGGCATAGCGCTGGGCGATCACGGCGCAGACCATGAGCTGCATCTGGTGGTACAGCATCAGCGGCACGATCATCGGTCCCAGCAGCGCGGGCGGGAACAGCACGCCTGCCATCGGCACGCCCGAAGCAAGGCTTTTCTTGGAGCCGCAGAACACGATGGTGATTTCGTCCTCGCGCGACATCGCCGTGCGGCGCGATACCCATGTCGTGGCGGCAAGCGCCAGCGCCAGCAGCAATCCGTCGAGCCCCAGCGTCCAGGCGAGGTCGCCGAGCGAGAATTTGCGCCATAGGCCCTCGATCACCGCAGCGCTGAAGGCGGTGTAGACGACGAGCAGGATCGCGCTGCGGTCGACCCGGCCCACCAGCATCTTGTGGCGCTCCAAAAAGGCGCGGGTGAAGGGCCGCGACAGATGACCGAGCAGGAACGGCAGCAGCAGTTGCAGCGCGATATCTTCGGCCGAGGTCAGGGATATTCCGCCATGCATGCCGCGCAGCAGGAATAGGCCGGTCAGCACGGGCGTGATGAAGATGCCCAGCAGATTGGAAGCGGAAGCGCTGCACACTGCCGCCGGTACGTTGCCGCGCGCGATGGAAGTGAAGGCAATCGAAGACTGCACGGTGGAAGGCAATAGACAGAGGAACAGAATGCCGTCGGCGACGGTCGGATTGAGCCAACCATGGCTGACGGCGCGCAGGATCAGTCCCATCGCGGGAAACAGAACGAAGGTCGACGCCAGTACCAATGCGTGAATGCGCCAAGCGCCGATGCCGGCCAGGATCGCCTCGCGCGAGAGTTTGGCGCCGTGCAGGAAGAAGAGCAGGGCGATGGCCGCATCCGTAACGACGCCCATGACGCGCGCGAAAGTGCCGGCGCAGGGCAGCACGCCGGCCAGCGCAACCGTCGCCAGCAATGCAATGATGAACGGATCGACTTTGAAAGCTTTGGGCAGGGCGAGCGCGGCCATCTTCGCCGGAAATACAGGAATTCGGGCGCCGTGCAACTGAAACCTGTCAACCGCCTATTGCCGCATAGAACGCCGCATCGTCGGCGAACAGCGGCGGCAGTTTTGCCCGATCGTGTGCGGCGGCGGGCTTTATGAACCGTTCCACCAGCGCGTGGCGACGGTCTCTCTCGCGGTTATCGTATTAAGGTGTTTGAGCCGGCCGGCTTGTGCCAAGCCCAGACGGACAATTCGGCCTTGGGTGAATCAATATCCTGTGGCTGGAGGCCGGAAACCCCATATTTGGCGACCTGTTTACCTCAGATTGACAGGCCGGAGCGACATTGCCACTTTCCCGGCCCTTTTAGGCCTACCTTGCGGGAAGCAATGCACGCATATTTGGACTTCGAACGCCCCATCGCCGAACTGGAAGGCAAGATCGTCGAGCTGCGTCTGCTCGCGGCCGCCGACCCGACGATGCAGATCGACGCCGAAGTCACGCGTTTGCAGGCCAGGGCCGACCAGCTGGTGAAAGACACTTACGCCAAGCTCACGCCCTGGCAGAAGGTCCAGGTGGCGCGGCATCCCGGACGGCCGCATTTCTCCGATTACGTCCAGCACCTGTTCGACGAGTTTACGCCGTTGGCCGGCGATCGCGCCTTCGCCGAAGACGCCGCGATCATCGCCGCGCTGGCGCGCTTTCAGGGCCGCGCCGTTGCGGTGGTGGGGCAGGAGAAGGGCAACGACACCAAGTCGCGCCTAAAACACAATTTCGGGATGGCGATGCCGGAAGGTTATCGCAAGATTCAACGGCTGTTCGCGCTGGCGGAGCGTTTCGAGTTGCCGGTGATTTCGCTGGTGGACACCTCCGGCGCCTATGCCGGCGTCGCCGCCGAAGAGCGGGGGCAGGCGGAAGCCATCGCGCGCAGCACGCAGGCTTGCCTCGATCTGCGAGTACCCTTTGTCGCCACGATCATCGGCGAAGGCGGATCGGGCGGCGCGCTGGCCATCGCCACCGCCAACCGCGTCTACATGTTGGAGAACTCCGTCTATTCGGTGATTTCGCCGGAGGCCTGCACCTCGATCCTTTGGCGGAACAAACCTGAGAAGGCGCAAGACGCCGCGGCCGCACTGCGTCTCACCGCGCAGGATCTGCTGGGGCTGGGCGTGATCGACGCCATCATTCCGGAGCCGATGGGCGGCGCGCACCGCGGCGCCGAAGCGGCGATCGCGACCGTCGGCGATCATATCGGCCGGGCGCTGTCGGAAATGTCGTCCCTCTCGCCCGACGAATTGCGCCGCCAGCGCCGCGAAAAGTTTCTCGCGATGGGGCGCGATCTGGCGAAATAAAAAGGGGGCCTTGCGGCCCCCCAAGGTAGAAAGGAACGCCCCTTTTATTTCGCAAGTTGGAACAGGAGAGACGACACCCAGCCCTTGTTGCCGAGTTCGTCGCTGACTTCCCACCACACGCCGTCCTTGTTGCCCGTCGGATAAAGCATCATGCCCGCATCGAGGCGGCGCACGATCCTGCCTTTGCCGCCGGCTTGTTCGTACATATGGCCGGGCTTGGCCATCGTCACGGCTTGCTGCG
Organism: Alphaproteobacteria bacterium; assembly: GCA_018970685.1. Taxonomy (GTDB): domain Bacteria; phylum Pseudomonadota; class Alphaproteobacteria; order Micropepsales; family Micropepsaceae; genus Rhizomicrobium. Next base: position 5,779 of record JAGWVX010000169.1, read on the forward strand.
CGTTGTCGGCCGACGCATTGTCGGAGACGCCGCCGAGATCGGTGACGATCTTCGTATAGGCGTTGATATAGGCCAACGTTACGACCTGACCGATCTCCGTATGCTGATAATTGTCCACGCCCATCCCGGCCACGCCGCCGCCCCACCAGCCGCCTCCGCCGACGCCGAATCCGACATCGTTCTTCGAGCCGTGGCCTTCTTCCATCGCCACTTGTTCGGACGACCGCACATCGGTGACCGTGAGGACCACGTCGGCCGTGCTGCTGTGGATGCTGATGCTGCCGATGATCGCGCCGGCGCCGCCGCCGATCAGTCCGCCTAGAAGTCCGGTGACGCCGCTGCCGCCGGAATCGGCGTTCTTGGAGACGATGTCCGGCACGATCACGTAATCGGCCGCCTTCATCTGTCCTTTGCCTATGTTGGAGCCTTGGCGGAGATTGCCTTCGCTGGCCAATTCGCGCTCTTGCTGGGCGACGGCGAAGCCTTTGCCGCGATCCAGGAGCGTGAAGCAGCCCGAGCGCATGACGAACACCTTGATGAGCGCTTCCGGCGATTCCAGGCCGAGGGCCGACCACCAATTGTTTTGCGGCTCATAAATCGCCGCCGTTCCGATTCTGTGCGAACAAGTCGGGATCTGCGCTTCTTTTTGCTGCGTCTTGCTGTAAATGGAATCGGCCCACGCCGGTGCGGCAACGGTGGTCGCCAGCACAAACGCTGCGCCGACGCGCAGCGAACTCGAAATATTCATTTCGGTTTCTCCTGTGGTTCCCCAAAAGACGCGGAC
>JAGWVX010000170.1 GCA_018970685.1 Alphaproteobacteria bacterium
CGTCTTCTCGACCTTCACGCCGGCACCTTCTAGGCCGATATTCTCGACATTGCCGACGATACCCACAGCGCTGATCACGCGATCAACGGCGAGGATTTCCGTCTGGCCGTCCTTGGCCTTTAGCGTCGCCATAACGCTGTCTTTGCCCCGCTCCAGCTTCTCGACCGTGGTTGAGACCCTGATCTTCATGCCCTGCTTGGTAAAGGCCTTGGTGGCAAGCTGTGAAATTTCTTCATCTTCCACCGGCAACACACGATCTAGCACCTCCACGACGGTCACGTCGGCGCCCAGCGTGCGGTAGAAGCTGGCAAATTCAATCCCGATGGCGCCGGAGCCGACGACCAGCAGCGAAGCAGGAAATGCTTCTGGTACCATCGCTTCGCGATAGCTCCATATCAGCTTGCCGTCCACCTCCAGACCCGGAAGATTCCGCGCGCGCGCACCGGTGGCTAGCACAATGTTCTTGGCTGCGTATTCGTCGGCCTTGCCATCCTTCGTGACCGACAACTTGCCTTTGCCGGCCAGTTTTGCCTCGCCCGCAATTACTGTGATCTTGTGCTTCTTCATCAGAAATCCGACACCGTTCGACAGCTGCTGCGACACTTTGCGTGATCGCAGTACGATCTTGGAGATGTCGAACTTGAAGTTCTCGGCCGAGAATCCGAACTCGTTCAGCCGATGCATCAGATGCCAGATTTCCGACGAGCGCAGCAGCGCCTTGGTCGGGATGCAGCCCCAGTTGAGGCAGATACCGCCGAGCTTGTCGCGCTCGACGACGGCCGTCTTCAGCCCAAGTTGAGCCGCGCGGATAGCGCAGACATAGCCGCCTGGGCCGCCGCCCACTACGATGACGTCGAAGGATGTATCAGCCATAGAACACACTCGCGATAAGGATTCCGATCACTGCGGGGAAGATAAAAAACACGAAATAAAGGGCCGAGACTGCAACGAACTTGGCGCCGGTCCAGAACCAGTTCTGGGCATAGAAGCGCCGCATCGCAAGTAGCAGATAGAAACTGAGCAAGACGACGGCCATCCACGCCACAATGGCACCGGCTAGCAACTGGGCCAAGCCGGCGGCGGCGAGCAGGAGTGCGAAGCCGAAGGTGTGGAAGCCAAGCGAAAACACGAGGTGGTCGACGAAGTAGAACTGCTGCCGCTGGCGCCAATAGAAGGCCGCCATCAAGAGCGCGAACAACGGGAGCAGCAGGAAGAGGGCGCGCGGAATCCAGGACGTCAATGCGCCGTTGAGGGTCGCGGGGTTCGCTGCAAGCTCGGTGGTCGTACGCCGCGTCGTCTTCAGGATTCGCGCGGCTATCGAACTGTCGGACTTGATTTCGGCCGCCTTGAGCCGCCGTGCCATATCCTCAAGCGCTCCAGGCGGTAGCTTCGGATGCAGCGTGCCTTCCCGCGCGAAGAACTCGGCATTGTTCACGGATATGGCGAAGTGTGGCCGGCCATCGTTGAGCGCGGCCAGGACACGGAACTTATCCTTGCCGTCCGGCGTCACGGCGTAGGTCTGGCCGTTTTCGACGACGATCTTCTCTGGTATCACGATTGGCACGAACTGGAGAATGGCGATGCGCGTCGCCGCCAGAGTCAGAAAGAAAATCAGCGATACGAAGAGATAGAGCCGCACGGGTGGCACGTAGCGTTGAGTGCGGCCTTGGCGGAAAGCGAGCGCCAGTTCACCGGGCTCGAACAGGAGCGCGCGGGCCGTGCGCGGGATGCGGCTATCGAAACTGGCGAGGTCCTTGACTAGATCGTGCACCAGATGGACGACAGAGCGGCGATGCGTCTCGGACGGTTGGCCACACTGGGCGCAGTAGCGGCCCGTCAGAGGCGCGGCACAGTTCGGGCAGGGAATGACCTTGCCACCGCCTTCCAGCAGCGCGGACACCGCGAGTTCCACAGCGGCGGCTCCGCCGGTTTCCAATGCGGCCTCAAGTTCTTCCATGACTGCCTTATAGCAGCATCATAGCTGGTTCTTCGACGTATTGCTTGAAGACCTGGAGGAAGTGCGCGCCCGCAGCCCCGTCGATGACGCGGTGGTCACACGACATCGTGACCGTCATCACCGTGGCGACCTCGACCTTGCCGTTCACGACCACTGCGCGCTGCTCGCCCGCACCGACCGCCAAGATGCCCGCATGCGGCGGATTGATGACGGCCGTGAAGTCCTTGATCCCGAACATGCCGAGATTGGAAATGGCAAAGCTGCCGCCTTCGTATTCCTGCGGCTTGAGCTTCTTGGTCCGCGCCCGCTCGGCCAGCGACTTCACCTCATTGGAAATGGCGGCCAAACCTTTTTCCTCAGCCCGGAAAACGATCGGCGTAATCAGGCCGAAATCGAGCGCCACCGCCACGCCAACGTCGGCATGCTTATGGCGCAGCACAGCGGTCTCGGTCCAGCTGGCGTTGCATTCCGGCACGCGTTTAAGCGCCAGCGCCACCGCCTTGACGATGAAATCATTGACCGAGAGCTTGTAGGCGCCATCCCCCTTCGGTGACGCCGCGTTGAGCCTCGCCCGTGCGGCCATCAGCGAGTCGATACGGCAGTCGATAGTCAAATAGAAGTGCGGGATTAGTGCCGTCGCGGAACTGAGGCGTTTGGCGATCGACTTTCGCATCGCATCGTGCGGGACCTCCGCGTAATCGTCCTTGCCGTAGAATAGCCGCGCATCAGGCAGAGGCGTGATGCCCGTAACCGCTCCGCCCACGAATGGCTGCGCGGCCGGTGCAGGGGCGCCCGGCACAGCCGTAAGCCTCACCGGTGCAGCATGCTCGACGTCGGCCTTGACGATACGCCCGCGGGGGCCCGTTCCGGCAAGCGCCGCGAGATTGATGCCCTTCTGTTGGGCGATGCGACGTGCCAGCGGTGACGCGAAGAGGCGTGCACCCTGCGCGACCGGAGCGGGTTTTGTGGTTTCAACCTTGGGCGTTGGCGTAGCCGTTGGAGCCCGTGCAACAGCCTTTGGTTTGGTCTCTGCCGCCACGGCATCCTTGATTGACCGCATCGCTGCAGGGATGTCCGCCTGGCTCGCGCCTTCGTCGTCGCCCAGCAATACCGCGATCGGCGCATTGACCTTGACGCCTTCCGTGCCCTCGGGAACCAGGATCTTGCCGATGCGACCTTCGTCGACCGCTTCGAATTCCATCGTCGCCTTATCGGTCTCGATCTCCGCCAGGATATCACCTGACTTCACGGCATCGCCCTCCTTGACCAGCCATTTGGCGAGTTTGCCCTCTTCCATCGTCGGCGACAGGGCGGGCATGAGGATTTGGATCGACATCAGTTGGCCTCGAGCGGCTTGAGTTCGGCCGCGTGTTGTTCCCAATGGGCTCCGTCGAACGGCGCGGTGCGCACGTTGCGGAAATCTCTCGCGTCGAGACAGCGGAAATTGACGCTGTAGCCGTCCGGATGCGAACGAGGAATATAAAACGACTTAATTCCGCACACCGAACAAAACATATGCTTGGCCGTTTTTGTATTGAATTCGTAGGTCGTCAGCTTGTCCGCGCCGGAGGTCAGCTGGAAATGTTCCTTCGGTATAATCAGGTGAAGATATCCTGTTTTGGCGCACATAGAACAGTTGCAGTCGATGACCTCCACCTCGTCTGGCGTTAGCACGTCGAATGATACCGCACCGCAATGGCAGCCGCCCTTTTTCCAGGTCATGCCGGCCGCCACGCTCACCGTCAGGCCCGGTAGCACACGGCTTTTGCTGCCGAGATGATATCGTCCACCGTCGGCAGCGCCAGCTTTTCGAGATTGGCGGCATAAGGCATCGGTACGTCTTTGCCAGTGACTTTTGTGGGCGGCGCATCGAGCCAGTCGAACGCCTTCTCGACCATCTGCGAGGCGATTTCCGAGCCGATGGAACAGATCGGCCAACCTTGTTCAACGGTAACGATCCGATTGGTTTTCTTCACCGACTCGATCACGGTCTCGGTATCGAGCGGACGCAGGGTGCGCAAGTCGATCAGTTCGGCATCGATGCCTTCTTGGGCCAGCGCTTCGGCTGCTTCCAGGATTAGCCCAACGCAGATCGAATGCGCCACCAACGTGACGTCCCGGCCCGGCCTGACCACCCGTGCCTTGCCGATCGGCAACACGTAGTCGTCGATTTTCGGCACGGGGAAAGATCGGCCGTAAACGATCTCGTTCTCCAGAAAGACCACCGGATTGGGATCGCGGATTGCCGCTTTCAACAACGCCTTGGCGTCCGCCGCAAAATATGGCGAGATCACCTTCAGCCCCGGTACATGCGCATACCAAGCAGAATAGTCCTGGCTGTGCTGGGCGCCGACGCGCGCCGCCGGCCCGTTCGGGCCGCGGAAGACAATTGGGCTGTGCATCTGGCCACCGGACATATAGCGGGTCTTGGCGGCAGAATTGATGATCTGATCGATCGCCTGCATGGCGAAGTTCCAGGTCATAAATTCGACGATCGGCTTCAAGCCGTTGAAGGCGGCCCCGACGCCGAGACCCGCAAATCCCTGCTCGGTGATCGGCGTGTCGATCACCCGCCTGGCACCAAATTCTTCCAGCAGCCCCTGGCTGACTTTGTACGCACCTTGGTACTGCGCGACTTCCTCGCCCATTAGGAAGACAGTGTCGTCGCGCCGCATCTCTTCGGCCATGGCGTCGCGCAAGGCTTCGCGCACCGTCATGGTGACGAACTCGGTGCCTTCCGGCAACGACGGGTCCTCAAGTTTGATCGGAACCGTCTGAGCTACGGGAACTTGGGCGGCCTTTGCCGCGGCAGGCGTCGTCGGAACTGACGCGGGTGCCGCCTTTGGCGCAGCGGTGGCGCGAGCATCTTCACCGTCGCCGACCAGCACTGCGATCGGAGCATTGACCTTCACACCCTCGGTGCCTTCCGCGACCAAAATCTTGCCGATGCGGCCTTCGTCGACGGCTTCGAACTCCATCGTCGCCTTGTCGGTTTCGATCTCGGCCAGGATATCGCCGGATTTCACGGCGTCACCTTCTTTTACCAGCCACTTGGCGAGCTTGCCCTCTTCCATGGTTGGGGACAGGGCGGGCATGAGGATCTGCGTGGACATCAGGCAATCACGTCTGTGAAGAGTTCGGCCAGATCGGGCTCAGGGCTTTCGATGGCGAATTCCGCGGCGGTGTTCACCACTAGGCGGATATCCTTGTCCATGGCCTTCAATTCGTCTTCGGTGGCGATGCCGCGTGAAACCAGCTTCTGACCGAGATGTTCGATGGGATCGCGTTTTTCGCGTACGGTTTGAACTTCCTCGCGGGTACGGTACTTCGCGGGATCAGACATGGAGTGGCCGCGATAACGGTAGGTCTTCATCTCGAGTATCATGGGACCGTTACCCGAGCGGCAATACTCGACAGCCTTGCGGCCGGCGGCGTATACTGCTTCGACATCCATGCCGTCGACTTCCTCGCCCGGGATGTTGAATGAGACTCCGCGCTTGTAGAACTGTGTCTGAGCGCTTGAGCGGTCCACACTGGTGCCCATGGCGTATTGATTGTTCTCGATGATGTAGACGACCGGCAGCTTCCAGAGCTGGGCCATGTTGAAACTCTCGTATACTTGACCCTGGTTGGCGGCGCCGTCACCGAGATACGTCAACGTCACGCCGCCGGTATTTCTGTACTTGTCGGCGAAAGCCAAACCCGTCCCGAGTGGGATCTGCGCGCCGACAATGCCGTGACCGCCGAAGAAGTGCTTCTCGCTCGAAAACATATGCATCGAGCCGCCCTTGCCCTTGGAATAACCGGTCGAGCGGCCGGTCAGTTCGGCCATGACTCCCTTGGGATCCATCCCGCAGGCAAGCATGTGACCGTGGTCACGATAGGCGGTGATGATTTGGTCCTGGGGCGCAATATTAGCCTGCATACCCACCACGACCGCTTCCTGGCCGATATAGAGGTGGCAAAAGCCGCCGATCAGACCCATGCCGTAGAGCTGTCCTGCCCGTTCCTCGAACCGGCGGATCAGCAGCATGTCCGAATAAAAGGTCTTGAGAGAGACCGAATTAGGGGTAGCTACGGCATTGTTGACGCCGGTTACAACAGCCTTCTTCGCTTCGCTCATTTCCCGGTCCGCCTTACCCGTGTTTGCTTGAGAAGACATGGGCGCGGGTTGTGGCAAGCGCGCCCGCATTTTGCAAGCTTGACGGAATGTCAGGGCGGCTTTTGAGTGCGCGGCTAGGTATTAATGCCGCTTCCGGGGGACGGCCACTTGGCCGGGTGCGCCGTCCATCAGTTGGGTACGGGCAAGCTCTTCCACCAAGTCCGGATCTGGCGTTGAAGAGTTGAGCAGCGCAATGCGGTGATCGAGGCGCCTGTTCTGATCGTCGATCTGGTTTAGCTGTCCTTGGGAGTCCGCCAGCCGCGTTTCGACACTCTGAAGCGCCACGTAACCTCGCTCACCGCATACCGCGTAGTAGCCGAAATAGGCGACCACGACGACGGTGATGGCCGGAACAAGGGCCAAACCGAATAATCGCGTAACGCTATGCCTGATTCGCATGACCAGAACGAATCACAGACTGATTCGGCCGGTCAAGCGAAAA
>JAGWVX010000171.1 GCA_018970685.1 Alphaproteobacteria bacterium
TTTTCTAGCTCGGTCATGTCGATTTCTTCGACATAAGAAAAATGCGGGATTCGGCGCTTGGACTCCTGCATCTTGTCCGCGATGCGCCGGCGCAAGCCGATGAGCTTCACCTCTTCGATGTCATTTCTCGGCGCTTGCTGTGGACGGTCGGCGGTATGATTTCTGCTCGACGCAAGATATCTGTCCAAATCAGCGTGGCTGATCCGGCCATCCGGGCCTGTGCCGGTCACAGATTGAAGATCCACTCCCATGTCCTGGGCCCGTTTGCGTATAGCCGGCGAGGCAAGAGCCCTTTCTCCTGCGGTGACTCGCGTTTCGCGCGTCGTCACGGGTGTCGCCGACGGTGTCGGAGCAGGCTCGCTCCTTTGTGGGGCGGCAATGGTCGGTTCCACACTGTCCAGTTCAAACTCGACCAGCGGCGCTCCGATGGCGACCATTTCACCAGGTTGGCCGTTTAGTGAAACGACTACGCCAGAGATCGGAGAGGTTATCTCCACTGTGGCTTTGTCCGTCATCACGTCGACGAGATTTTGGTCTTCCAGGACCTTATCGCCAACGGCGACATGCCAGGCAATGACCTCGGCTTCGGCCATGCCTTCGCCGACGTCAGGCAGTTTAAAGACATAGTGTGTCATTCAAGCCTCCACCGCGCGGCGCATTGCGTCCGCAACCCGTTTTGGTCCGGGGAAGTAGTCCCATTCAAAGATATGCGGATAGGGCGTGTCCCAACCGGCAACACGCTCGATGGGCGCCTCTAAATGATAGAAACAGTGCTCCTGCACCAACGCGCAAAGCTCGGCTCCGAAACCGCTCGTCAGCGTCGCCTCATGCGCGATGACGCAACGTCCTGTTTTTTCCACGGAGGCCACGATAGTTCCAATGTCCACCGGGATCAGCGTGCGCAGGTCGATGACTTCGGCATCCACACCCGCTTCCTTCGCGGCCGCGAGCGCCACATGGACCATCGTTCCGTAGACCAGCACGGTGACGTCCGCACCTTCACGTACGACCGCAGCCTTACCGAGCGGTATCGTATAATGGCCCTCAGGAACTTCGCTCATAGGGTGCTTGGGCCAGGGTTCAACGGGCTTTTCGTGATGACCGTCAAAGGGACCATTGTAGATGCGCTTGGGCTCCAGAAAAATTACCGGGTCGTCGCTTTCGATGGCGCTGATCAAAAGCCCCTTTGCGTCGTGCGGGTTCGACGGGATCACCGTCGTCAGGCCCGCGACGTGCGTGAATAGCGCTTCCGGGCTTTGACTGTGGGTTTGTCCACCGAATATGCCGCCGCCATAAGGCGTCCGGATCGTGATGGGCACGAAGAAATCGCCGGCGGAACGGTAGCGGATGCGCGCCATTTCTGAGACGATCTGGTCGTAGCCGGGATAAATATAGTCGGCAAACTGGATTTCAACGACCGGGCGAAGTCCGTAGACGCTCATACCGATCGCTGCGCCGATAATGCCTGCCTCTCCGATTGGGGAATCGAAGCAGCGGGTTACCCCATGCTTCTTTTGCAAACCATCTGTAACGCGGAACACACCGCCGAAATAGCCGACGTCCTCGCCGAAGATGAGAACGTTTGGATCGCGTTCGAGCATGGCGTCCAACGCCGAATTCAGAGCCTGGATCATATTCATTGCGGGCATGGTCAGCCTCCCGCCTGCTCGCGCTGACGGCGCAGATGCCAAGGAACTTCTTTGAAGACGTCTTCAAACATGGTCCCAAGGGGGGGCCGTGCGCCGCCTTCCATCGTGCCGATGGCTTCTACTTCGCGCTGTGTCTCACGCACCAGTTCCACCATCTCTGTATTGAGCGCGTCATGCCGTGCCTCGGACCATTCGCCCAACGCGATCAAGTGGCGCTTTAACCGCTCGATCGGATCACCCAACGGCCAGGACTTTCCTTCGTCTGCGGGGCGATAACGCCCCGGATCGTCACTGGTGGAATGGCCCTCGACGCGGTAGGTGTAAAGTTCGATCAACGTGGCGCCTTGATTAGCGCGAGCGCGTTCCGATGCCCATTGGGCGGCTGCGTAGACGGCAAGAAAATCGTTACCATCTACGCGCAGGCCTGGAAGCCCGTATCCGATAGCGCGCGCCGCAAAGGTCGCCTGCTCGCCGCCAGCGATGCCTTGGAAACTTGAAATCGCCCACTGATTATTGACGACGTTCAGGATCACTGGCGCGCGGTAGATCGAAGCGAAGTTCAGCGCATGGTGAAAGTCACCCTCGGCCGTCGTGCCTTCCCCGATCCACGCGGCGGCAATGCGGTCGTCGCCTTTGTAAGCCGATGCCATCGCCCAGCCCACAGCCTGCGGGAACTGCGTGCCGAGATTTCCGGAGATGGTAAAGAATCCATTCTCGCGGCTGGAATACATGATGGGGAGCTGCCGCCCTTTAACGGGATCGCGTGCGTTCGAATAGCATTGGCACATCATCTCGAACACTGGATAGCCGCGCGCAATCAATAAACCTTGCTGGCGGTACGATGGGAAACACATGTCGTCGCGTTCCAGGGCGAAAGCGTAGGCGGCGCTGGTGGCCTCCTCTCCCGTGGACTTCATGTAGAAGGAAATCTTGCCCTGCCGCTGCGCCCGATACATGCGGTCGTCATAGGCGCGGGTCAGCATCATGGCGCGCAGACCTTTGCGCAGCATTTCGACGTTCACCTTCGGATCCCAGGATCCCACCGCATTCCCCTCGTCGTCGAGTACCCTGATCAGGGAATAGGCCAGTGACGTGATATTTTGCGCCTTGGCGTCGCTAGGTGGGCGCTCCACTGTTCCCGCTTTCGGAACATTCACATAGCTGAATTCCGCTTTCTCGCCCGGCCTGTATTTGGGCTGCGGAATGTGAAGGCTCAAGCTGCTTCTATTGCGCACAGTATGCTCCCAGAAGACCCGTTGGCTGCGCGTTGATATTATTTCAGGAAACGCTTGGCTACGACGACGTACGTGTCGCCTGCAAGAAGGAGTATTTCGATATTTGCAAGAACTTTGGCGCAATTTAGTTTTAGGATTTACCTTCCATGACTAACTTCCAACAGGTTCTGGTGGTTACGTAAAGATACGTTTTCCCCATGCAGTGCCAACAGAAGCTAGTAAAGAGACGACATCATGCAGGGAATGAGTCTGAATCAGCCTGGTCGACTGCTCGTCATGGTGCGGCGCGGACCCTTGTCGCTTACCGCTGAGCAAGTGCGCCTTTCGGTATCCGCTTGCGGCGTCTGCCGGACGGATTTGCATATTGTGGACGGCGAGCTCGCTCAGCCGGCGTTGCCGATCATACCAGGCCACGAGATCGTTGGGCGCATTGTCGAGCTGGGCAACGGCGTCGGCCGTTTTAAGCTCGGCGACCGCGTCGGAGTACCGTGGCTGGGCTGGACCTGTGGCGAATGCGAATTCTGCCGGCGTGAGCAGGAAAATCTTTGCCCTTCTGCGCGTTTCACGGGTTATCACATCGATGGCGGGTTCGCGAACGAGGCGATCGCCGACGCCCGGTTCGCATTTCCTCTGCCGGAGAACTACACCGATGAGGAAGTGGCGCCGCTGCTATGTGCAGGTCTGATCGGCTGGCGTGCACTTCACGCGGCAGGCGATGCGCGACGGGTCGGTCTTTATGGGTTCGGGGCTGCTGCGCACATAGTCACCCAGGTGGCGAAATCCCATGGGCAGGAGATCTTCGCCTTTGTCCGTCCGGATGACGAAAAGGCAGCGGCATCCACATGAGTAACATACCATCCTTTCCGTACGAGATTTTGTGGGGGGAGCGTGTGGTCCGTTCGATCGCCAATCTTACGCGACGTGATGCGGAGGAGTTCCTCGCGTTCGCCGGAAAGATCAAGATTCGCACGACGACCGTACGCTATGCTTTGTCTAATGCGAACCGCGCGCTTGGCGATTTACGTCGCGGACGATTGACCGGCGCGGCTGTACTGATGCCGTGATTACCCATCACACCGCGGCACTGTCGAGAAAATCGGCCACAAATTCTGTCTTCGGCGCGCTTCGCACGTCTTCAGGCGTCCCGTATTGCTCAATCTTTCCATCGTTCAGGATCGCGACAAGATCGGCGAGCGCGAACGCTTCTTCCTGGTCGTGAGTCACGAAGATCGTCGTCAGCCCCAATCTTTCGTGCAGGGTACGCAGCCAGCCGCGCAGCTCTTTGCGTACTTTCGCGTCGAGCGCGCCAAAGGGTTCGTCCAGGAGCAACATGCGCGGCTCTATAGCCAGTGCGCGAGCCAAGGCGACGCGTTGCCTTTGACCGCCGGAAAGCTGGCTTGGATAACGTTTGCCTAAACCGTCAAGTTGAACAAGGGCTAGGAGTTCGTCCACCCGTTTAGCGATAGCATGTTTCGCAGGTCTAGCACGGCGTGGGCGGACGTTGAGGCCAAAAGCGATGTTGTGAGCTACCGTCATATGGCGAAACAGCGCATAGTTTTGAAACACGAATCCCGCCCGCCGCTCGCGTGCCGGCAGTTTGAGCCAATTCAGACCGGCGAAATGCACACTTCCTTCGTCGCAAAACTCCAGCCCGCCGAGTATGCGCAGCAGCGTTGTTTTGCCGGAGCCGGACGGTCCAAGCAGAGCGATGAAGGCGCCTTGGGGGGCGGCAAAACTCACGCCGTTCAACGCCGGAAAGCGTTCGAAACGTTTGGCGACGGATTCAACGACAAGGGGCATGTATTACTCCGTCAATGCCGATGGCTTGCAGCTATTTCTTCTGCATAGCGCCATTCAAGAAGTGTTTTCACGATCAGTGTTACAATCGCGAGCAGAGCGAGCAGCGAGGCCACTGCGAAGGCGTCGACGAACTCGTAATCGTTGTAAAGCACTTCTACGTGCAACGGCATGGTGTCGGTGAGGCCGCGGATGTGACCACTGACGACCGAGACTGCTCCGAATTCGCCCATGGCACGCGCGTTACACAACAAAATGCCGTAAAGAAGACCCCATTTTATATTAGATAAAGTTATGTGGAAGAATGTCTGCAGCTCCGACGCGCCAAGCGAAACGGCGGCTTCCTCTTCCTCTCGGCCTTGATCGACCATCAGCGGGATAAGTTCGCGAGCAACGAATGGGAAGGTGACGAACATTGTTACCAAAACAATACCCGGCAAGGCGAAGATAACTTTAATGCCATGGTCGCGGAGTTCCGGGCCAAACCATCCTTGCAGCCCGAAGATCAGGACATAGACCAACCCGGAAACGACTGGCGAGATGGAGAAAGGCAAATCGATCAGGGTTGTAAGGACACCCTTGCCGTGAAAGTCGAATTTCGTGATGGCCCATGACGCGGCAATGCCGAATATCGCATTCAGCGGTACCGCGATGGCGGCCACCAACAACGTTAACCGAATAGCGACCAAAGCGTCAGGGTCCTTGATAGCGGACAAGGCCGCACTGACGCCTGCCGACAGCGCGTACGAAAACACCAGGAGCAAAGGAAGTGCAAGAAATGATACGATAACGCCGATGGCGACGACCGAAAGCGTTATGCGCATATACGGGTGGTCCTGCGTCGGGTGGCGCGGTCGGTTGCTCATCGATGCGCCGCTGCCCAGTTCTGCAAGAGGTTCAATGCGAGAATAAGAGCGAAGGCCGCCGCCAGCATGATTACGCCGATCGCAGCGGCGCCAGCGTAGTCGAACTGCTCTAGCTTAATGACAATCAGCAGGGGGGCGATCTCGGAAATTCCCGGAAGATTGCCGGCGATAAAGATGACGGATCCGTACTCGCCCACTGCGCGGGCGAAGGCGAGTGTCGCACCGGTTACCAGCGAGGGCAGCAGCATCGGTAGCACGACACGAAATATCGTTTGCAGGCGCGTGGCGCCAAGCGTGGCTGCAACCTCCTCGGCGTCGCGGTTCAGTTCGGCAAGCACCGGTTCAAGCGTCCGTACCACAAAGGGCATGCCAATGAAGGTGAGTGCAACGATGACGCCGAGTGGTGTGTAGGAAACTTTGATTCCAAGCTGGCTCAAAGGTCCGCCAAGCCAACCATTCGTCGAATAGAGCGCCGACAGAGCGATGCCCGCCACAGCCGTTGGCAAGGCGAAGGGTAGATCGACGAGCGCGTCCAGAAATCTCTTGCCCGGAAAGCTATAACGCACAAGCACCCAGGCAGCGATAGCGCCAAATACCGAGTTTATAGCCGCAGCAATGGCAGCGCCGCCAAAAGACATCCGTAAAGCGGCGAGGACACGAGGATTGGACAGAACATGCCAAAAACCGTCAAAGCCCAACGACCAAGGCTTAATGACCAGCGCCGCCAGCGGAATCAAAACAATGGCGGACAGATAGAACAGCGTTAACCCCAGCGACAATCCGAAACCGGGTAGTGCACTCGGGTTCCGCCAGCGGATGGTCAGGGAGACAATCGCCGCCTTCATCGACCTGGTCCATAAATCTGGTCGAAAACGCCGCCGTCGGCAAAAAAGGTCGCCTGCGCCTTCTGCCAACCTCCAAAGTCTTCATTGATGGTGTAGAGTTTAATCTTGGGAAATTCGACCGTATGGGCCGCGAGAATGTCCTTGTTGCGTGGGCGATAGAAATTGTC